>NZ_LOTA01000068.1:0-89249 GCF_001521935.1 Burkholderia sp. RF7-non_BP4
TTCAGCAGCAGAGAAGCGAGATTATGAACCGTCTTTTTCAGCTCGTCAACAACTTTCTGAACTGCTTCGTTGCGACGGCGGGGGTTCAACTTCGTGTGCGCCGGGGTTCTACCACCGCCCTCGTCCGCACCGCTTCCCTTCTCCTCCCGCGCTGCGTTTCCGTTAGCGCGAAAGAGGCGTGATTCTAAGCAGCTCCCGGCGATCGCGCAAGGGTTTGGTGGATTTTTCTTCATCCTCGCCGATTCTGCCTTCCGGCCATGCCGGAGCACGAGACCGCTTATGGTGCAAAGAACGGACTAGAATGTGAGGTTCTTCGCCCCTTTCTATACGTATTTAATATGCGCCAGCGAATCGCCAAACGCCTCCCCCCCGACGCCGACAAACTGGTCGGCCTGTCGCTTGCGCTCTTCGCCTCGGGCAGCCGCATCGAGGATCGCTTCTGGGAAGCGAAGCTCGATGCGCTACTCGCCAAGATCGTTCGCAACGGCAACCAGACCACGCTCGACGCGGCACTCGACCATCTGCAGCAGAACCACCCTGATGCCTATGGCGCGCTCGCCGACATGGCCGAGACGCATAGTGAATCGATGGTGATCGAGCACGACGGCCAGCCGTATGATGCGCTGCTGGTCGCCGTTCCCGTTCTTGCCTGGACGCGCTACATGATTCCGTCGGGCCCGCTGAAAGGCGACGTCGCCGACGCACTGCGCACGCACCTGCAAGCGCACGTGCTCGCCACCGGCACGCTGGTCGGCCTGGCCCCGTTCCTGTACAGCATCGACCAACTGCCGCGCCACCACGTCGAGACCTACCGGCTCGCCCAGCAGCTCGCGCACGCGGCGCTCGGCCAGCACGCCGCCAAGCTCAGCTTCGGTGACTTGCCCGAAACCTCGCCGATCCTGGCAGACCCGCGCTTTCTCCTCGCCGTCGTCGCCGCGCCGGCCGGCGCTCCGCTGTTCCGCTGGCAGGAAGAAGAGCACGGCAATCGGATCGAACGCGGCCAGTGTCTCGAGCAATGGACCGCGCAGGGCGGTCCGAACCTGTCGATTGCCCTCCCCGGCTGCGAGTTCGAATGCCTGCTCCCGGACGCATACTATTCGGCCTGCCGTGATGCGGACGAGCGCATCCGTCCGCACACGGTCCGAACGGCAATCCGTTATCTTTTCGACACACTTGGTACGGCACCGCAAGAGCTGCGCGCCGTGGTCGCAGGCTTCGGCGAGCGACGGATCGACGAGTATCGCGTCGGCTTCACGCGACGCGCCAGCAACGACGTGATCTATGGCGTCGTGTGGCCGCTCTACGGCCGCGAAAACGGCGACGTGTCGATCGACAGCGCGACGCTCGAAGGCGAAGCACCGATCGAAGGGCCGCTCGAGGAGATAGTGAGTCTGCTGAAGGAATGCGGCGTAACCGACGTCCGCCGGCACGCGGGCCGCTTCGAGCCGGAATATTGCGACGACTGCGGCGTGCCGCTCTATGCGGATCCGCTCGGCGAAATCGTCCACGCGGAAATGCCAGAAGACGCCTCGCCCGCCCAACCGCACTTTCACTGATCGTACATCGCAGGCCCGCAGTGCCTGCCCGACGAAGCCGCTCCCGGTTCCAGCCGGAGCGGCTTTTTTCTCGTCCGCATTTCCGTCATTCGAAATTTCAGATTTCTCCTAAGCCTTTCAGCCAAGCAGACTTCGTGTAAGGTTTTTGTCATTATCGGACCCAACGCATGCCAACGGCAGCTCAATGACTCACCTTACGGAGGTTGAATATGCGGTTCCTGGTGCTGAACTCAGACGCCGAAAGGCGTGACGGACTGAAGGCCCTGCTGCGACAGATCGACCGTCACGCCAGCATCAACGATGCACCCGATGGCTTCCAGGCGCGCCGGCTGCTGCGCACTCAGCGCTTCGACCTCGTTGTTATCGACTGGCTGGACGTCGGCCGCCTCTGCGAACTCCAGGCGCTCTGCAGCGCCTGCTCGCCGACACCCGTCGCGGTACTGATCGACGAATCCACGCCGGAAGCCATCCAGCGCTTCTACAACTATGGCGTCGCGGGTGTGATCCCGCACTCCACACGGCCGCACCTGATCGTGCGGGCGCTCGAAATGGTTCTGCTGGGCGGCCATTACATCCCGCCCATCGCACTCAGCCTGCTGCCCTCCACTGCCGCGGTACGCCACGACGCCCATTTCCAGACGCTCGCCGGATCGCTGCCGCGCCGCCCGCCAAGTGGTCTCCTGTCGCCCAGACAGGCGCAGATCATGCGGTTCGTCCATATGGGCAGCACCAACAAGATGATCGCTCGCACGCTCGGCATCAGCGAAGGCACCGTAAAGATCCACCTCGCCAGCATCTTCCAGCAGCTGGGCGCGGCAAACCGCGCCGCCGCAGTCGCGATCTACAACGGGTGGCTGTCGCCGCATCTCGAGGTGTTGCTGGCGAACCGCGATCGTGCAAGCAAGCCCGTCATCGGCGAACGCGGCCGGGTTCCGCTGCGCATGCAACGGAACGACCGTCCATACCCCCTGCCCGCCGCGAACGCCGATACCCGGGACCTGCCGCTCGCGGCCGAACCGCCAGCTCGGTTTCGGCGCGAGCGCTGATCGGACAGTATCGATATTGCGACGGTCGACATGTGCGGATTCCCACCTTCGATGCTCAACGAGTAATATGGACGCATGGGTTTTCTTTTCACACCGCTTCCGCTCTGGGTTGGCATCGGTGGCTGGATCGCCGCCGTGGCATTGCTCGCGCTCGCGCTCTGGAATCGTCCCTTCGTCCGTCTCCAGGACGCAACGCTCCAGCACGTGTGGCTCGCGCTCGTCACCGCGATCACGGTGCTCTGGGCCTCGAATGCGTGGCTCGAGGACGGCATCGTCATGCACCTGCTCGGCGCGACGCTGCTCGTCACGCTGTTCGACTGGACGCTTGCGCTGATCGCGATGGGCGCCGTCACAGCCGTCGCCGCTATCGTCTTCGATGCGCCGTGGCAAGGCATCGGCGTGACCTATCTGATCTACGGTGCGCTACCGGTCGCCGTGTCCGCGTTGCTGCAACGCGCCGCGATCGCGTGGCTCCCGCACAATCTCGCGTCGTTCATCACCGGCCAGGGATTCCTGTCACCGGCCATCGCGATCGTCGCAGTCGCAGCGGCCGCAGCCGGAGTCCAGCTCGCTCTCGCGGACGGCGTGCCCGTCGTCATTCCAGCAGGCTATCTGCTGAACACCGCGCTGCTCGCGCTCGGCGAAGCGTGGTTCACCGGCATGGCCACCGCGCTCATCGCCGTCTATCGTCCGGCGTGGGTCACGACGTTCGACGTTCGGCGCTACCGCCTCGGCGGTCCACGCGCCTGAACGTGCCGGTCCCGGTGCGATCGGCGCGCGTGACGATCCGCTTCCGCAGCGCGGGAGAGTGCGACATCTACTGCCGCACAACTTTTTTACGCTAAGATTGAACTCCTGATCTTCATCGGGCATCTATACGTGCCCGATGTCTCATTCGCTCCTCACCAATAACCAGATGGACAGCTCACCTGCCTCGCTCCGGATCTTCCGGGCGTTCGGCAAGCTGGCAGCCTGTGTCGCGGGCCTGTCGCTTGCGCTTCCGGCACCGGTATTCGCCGACCTCCTCGACCAGCGCTCCGAACTGATCAACAAATTCGTCAACGAGATGCATGCCGATCCGATCGTCGCCGATTGTGCGGCGCACGGCAGCTTCATCGCCAGCACATCGACGGCCTTCGACCGCGTCGACTTCGCACCGAACGCGTTCGAAAGCGGCAACGCGACGATTACGCCGTGGAACGATTCGTTCGATCAGGGCAAGCAGCGCGTGAAGGTCGACAACATCGTCACCGTGGACGGCCTCGGCGTCCACAGCGACGGCAGCGACCCGACACCGCTGAAATTCCGCTGTGGCTATGTCGGCCAGCAAATGCTGGCGTTCAGCTGGAACGATCCGGTGCCGCCACTGAAGCCGCGTGTCGAACGCCCGTCGTCGTCGACGAAGAAGTTCAAGGGCAAGTCGCACCGCGGCAAGGTCAAAGCCAAGGCATCCGGCCGCACCGGCAAGAAAGCCGTCGCAACGCAGAAATCAAGCGGCCAGAAGAAAGCCGTGAAGAAGAAAACCGCGAAGAAGTCCTGATTCGACAGAGCGGCAACGACAAAAGCAAAAAAGCCGGCGCATCGCACGATGCGCCGGCTTTTTCATATCGACGACGGTACGCTTATGCGAACGTCTCGACGTGCACCAGGATTGCCGCCAGCATCGCCGCGCCAAGCGCGGCGCTCCGCTCGCCGTTCCAGCCGACCCGCTCGTCCGGAAGGTTCGCATTGTCCTTGAACGGCATCTCGAGCGTCAGTGACAAGCAGCCGAACTGATGGCCGATGTACTTCGACGCAAGCTTGAGCGCGTCTTCCTTGTACTTGCTCGCCGCATAACCGTGCTCGGTCTGGAAATCCGGGCTCGCGATCTTGAACGCATCGATGAATGCGGTTTGCTCCTTGCCCTGCTGCTCCGTGAAGCTCGGCAGCATTTCCGAACCCGCGACGAACACGTACGGCAGATCCTCGTCACCATGAATGTCGAAGAACATGTCGCAGCCGATCGAATGGATCGCATCGCGCACGGCCAGCACTTCGGGGCTGCGCTCGGCATCGGGCGCCATCCACTCGCGGTTCAGGTTCGCGCCCGCCGCGTTGGTGCGC
This sequence comes from Burkholderia sp. RF7-non_BP4, assembly GCF_001521935.1. Lineage (NCBI taxonomy): Bacteria > Pseudomonadati > Pseudomonadota > Betaproteobacteria > Burkholderiales > Burkholderiaceae > Burkholderia > Burkholderia sp. RF7-non_BP4. Next base: position 4,706 of record NZ_LOTA01000068.1, read on the forward strand.
AGGTTGCCGTGCACGCTGCCGTCCGGATTCATGTTCGGGACGATGTAGAACGTCGCGCGGTCGTACAGCTTGCGCGCCACCGGATCGCCCGCCCAGTCGCCCCACCCGGCCAGCCGCTTGACGAGCCCTTCGACGAACCACTCGGCCATCGTCTCGCCCGGATGCTGGCGTGCGATGATCCACACCTTCTTCTTCGGTGCGCCGTCGACCTCCGGCGTACCGAGCGTCAGCAGCGACATCGGACGGCCTTCAACCGTTCGGCCGAGCTCGACGACGCCCGCCTGCGGCAATTGCTGGACCGCGCCGAGGAACGCGGCATGACGCTCTTCCGAGTACGGCTCGAAATACGCGTAGTAGATGCTGTCGAACTCGGGCGTATGGTCGATGGTCATCGTCTTGCCGTCGAACGTCGTCGGCACGCGGAACCAGTCGACCCGGTCGTAGCTCGCGACCGCGCTGTAGTTACGCCATCCTGACGGATACGCGCATTCGGCCGCATTCTCGAACGACATCACGCACCGCTCACCGCGTGCGCCCGTCAAACGGAAGTAGAACCATTGGGCGAATTCCGAGCGGTTGTCGCCGCGTACGCGCAGCCGGATCGCGTCGGGGCTGTCGCACGACACGACGTCGATGGCGCCCGCGTCGAAATTGCTGGTGATCGAAAGGGTCATCTATCTCTCCAGTGTCGACCGGAACCGGCGGTTTGCCGCGCGTCCGGCCTCATGCATGCGCCGGCCGTCTCGTGAACGGCCGGCTTGGTCACTCGCCGATTCGCCGGCGATATACGTAAGTCGAATCGTTCGACGCAGCGGCGTCGAACGCGTAGTCTTCCACCGCGAAATCCTTCAGCGCCGCCGGTTCGGCGATGCGGTTCTCGACGATGTAGCGCGCCATCAGGCCACGGGCGCGCTTCGCATGGAAGCTGATGATCTTGTAGCGGCCACCCTTCCAGTCCTCGAACACCGGCGTGACGATCGGCGCGGCCAGCAGTTTCGGCTTGACCGACTTGAAGTACTCGGTCGACGCGCAGTTGACCAGCACGCGCGCCGCGCCGCTGCGCGTCTCGAGCTGCTCGTTCAGCGCCCGCGTGATCCGGTCGCTCCAGAACGCATACAGATCCTTGCCGCGAGCATTCGCGAAACGGGTACCCATCTCGAGCCGGTACGGCTGCAGCAGGTCGAGCGGTCGCAGCAGCCCGTACAGGCCCGACAGAACGCGCACGTGCTGCTGCGCATAGTCCAGATCGGCGGCCGACAGCGATTTGGCATCGAACCCTTCGTACACGTCGCCGTTGAACGCGAGCACCGCCTGCTTCGCGTTGGCCGTCGTGAAGGTCGGCGACCAGTCCGCATAGCGCTGGAAGTTCAGCCGCGCGAGCGGGTCGGAGATGTCCATCAGCGTCGAGATGTCCTGCGGCGACAACTTGCGCAGGCCGTCGATCAGTTCCGACGCATCGTCGACGAATGCAGGCTTCGTGTAAGACGGGACGTGGGCGGGCGTATCGTAGTCGAGGGATTTGGCTGGGGAGAGAACGATTATCATAGAGGCTCGCTGGCACGCCGTGCCTTGCGGTCAGACGAAAACCACCGATTGTAACGAATGACCCGCTCTCTCGCCCCGCATGCCGCACATCGCGTCGTGCTCGACTCGAACGTCTGGATCGACATACTCGTATTCGACGACCCTGCCACACGCCCGATCCGGGCGGCGCTCGAACGCGGCACGCTGGCCGCCGTAATCGACGGCCGCTGCCTGAACGAACTCGAGCTCGTGCTCGACTACCCGCAGTTTCAGGCGCGCGCGATCAACAAGGCCGAAGCGCTCGCGACGGTCGCCCGCTTGGCGAGCCTCGTCGAGCCGCCGCCCGTCGACGCCGACGCGCCGCCCCTGCCGAAGTGCAAGGACCGCGACGACCAGAAATTTCTCGAGCTCGCGCGCGCCGCGCAGGCCGACTGGCTCGTGTCGAAGGACCGTGCGCTGCTCAAGCTCGCGAAGCGCACCGCGCGCGACTTCGGCTTCCGGATCGCGCAGCCCGCGCCGTTCACCGAAGCCTGCGCGCTCGATGCCGCATTGGCCACCACTCCCACGCCGGCCTGACGGGCCCGGCGCCACCCGCTTGCGACCGTATCGATGAACGCTCCTTCCGACATGCCTACGACTCCCGTTTTCCCCTCGCGCCTGCCGAACGTCGGCACGACGATCTTCACGGTCATGAGCGCGCTCGCCGCCGAGAAAGGCGCCGTGAACCTCGGCCAGGGCTTCCCGGATTTCGACTGCGACCCGCGCATCGTCGACGCGGTCGCGGCCGCGATGCGCAACGGTCACAACCAGTATCCGCCGATGGCCGGCGTCGCGCCGTTGCGCGACGCGATCGCCGACAAGATCGCGCAGGTCTACGGCCGGCGCTACGATCCGGCCACCGAGATCACGGTCACGGCCGGCGCGACGCAGGCCCTGCTGACGGCGATCCTGTGCGCGGTCCATCCGGGTGACGAGGTGATCGTCGTCGAACCGACCTACGACAGCTATCTGCCGTCGATCGAGCTAGCCGGCGGCAAGCCCGTGTTCGTCACGCTGGAAGCGCCCGACTATGCGATCCCGTTCGATCGCCTGGCCGCCGCGATCACACCGAAAACGCGGATGATCATGATCAACACGCCGCACAACCCGACCGGCACCGTGTGGCGCGAGGCCGACATGCGCAAGCTCGAGGAGATCGTGCGCGGCACCAATGTGCTGATCCTGTCGGATGAAGTGTACGAACACATGGTCTACGACGGTGCGCGGCATGAAAGCGTCGCGCGCTACCCGGAACTGGCCGCGCGCAGCTTCATCGTGTCGAGCTTCGGGAAGACCTACCATGTGACGGGCTGGAAGGTCGGCTATGTCGCGGCGCCTGCCGCGCTGACCGCGGAGTTCCGCAAGGTCCATCAATTCAACGTGTTCACGGTGAACACGCCGATGCAGATCGGGCTTGCCGACTACCTGCGCGATCCGGCACCGTACCTGACGCTGCCCGACTTTTACCAGAAGAAGCGCGACTTCTTCCGCGCCGGCCTCGAGCGCACGCGCTTCAAGCTGCTGCCGTGCCCCGGCACGTACTTCCAGTGCGTCGACTATTCGGCGATCAGCGACCTGTCCGAAGCGGAATTCTCGAAGTGGCTCACGTCGGAGATCGGCGTGGCGGCGATTCCCGTGTCGGCGTTCTATCACGAGCCGCACGAATCGGGCGTCGTGCGCTTCTGCTTCGCAAAACAGGAGAGCACGCTCGCATCCGCACTCGAACGGCTCGCACGCCTGTAAGTCCTGCATGGGCGGCCGGGCACGGTACGACGCCGCGCCCGCCGCGCTTACGAACGCGCGGCGCTCGTCGCCTCGACATAGGCCTTGCGATCGGCCGCCACGCGCTGCGCGACCGGCCGCTCACCGACCAGCTTCGCGTGCGCCTTCCAGTCGATGCCGGCATCGAGCAGGAAATCGCGGCCGAAGATGGCCTTCGTCGCCATTCCGATCACCGGCAGATGGATCGCCGCGGCAATGTCCGCCAGCGTGAACGTGTCGCCGAGCACGTAGGGCGAAAATTGCGTCATCCGCTTGAATGCATCGATCGCGCGCGGCAGGCGCTTCTCGACGTGCGCCTTCATCCCGTCGCTGACCTTGCCGCCGAAAAAGGCTTCCGTATAAACCTCGCGCGCGGTCCATTCGAGATACAACTCGAGCGTCTCGACGAGTTCGCGCACCTTCGCGGCCGCGAACGGTCCGGCCGGGAAAATGGCCTTGTCGGGATAACGCGCCGCCAGATACTCGATGATCACCTGCGATTCGAACAGCGCGCCCTCTTCCGTCTTCAAGAACGGAATCTTGCCGAGCGGCGAATCGGCGAGCAGTGCCGGATCACTGATCGGCAGACTGCATGCCGATTCCTCGAACGGGATGTCATGTTCGAGCAGGACGAACTTCACCTTGTTGTAATAGTTGGACAACGGAATACCGCACAGCTGTAGCATCGGAGTCTCCTTCGTTGCTGAAGCGCGCCGCGGCGATGCCGGCGGCATCGGGATACGTCGCGCTGAAAAGCACGTTCGTGCTAGTCTAAAGCAGTTTCGCGTCCGTCATGACAACAATACATCCGCTGCGGCAGCACCCTCACGGGTATGCGCATGCGCCCGCGCAGCATGCGGCGCCGCAGCCTCGCCATCCGATGGAGACACCTTCGCATGAGTGCTGAACTGCTGGCCTCGCGCCCCCCCGAGGGCGAATCGACGCTCGTCCTCACGCTATCCAATCCCGGCGCACGCAACGCGCTGCATCCCGACATGTATGCGGCCGGCGTCGAGGCGCTCGCCACCGCCGAGCGCGACCCCGCCATTCGCGCTGTCGTGCTCACGGGTGCCGATCGTTTCTTTTGCGCGGGCGGCAACCTGAACCGGCTGCTCGACAACCGCTCGAAGGATCCGTCCTATCAGGCCGACAGCATCGATCAGCTCGCCGCGTGGATCACGGCGATCCGCGCAACGAGCAAGCCCGTGATCGCGGCAGTCGAAGGCGCGGCGGCCGGCGCGGGCTTTTCGCTCGCGCTCGCATGCGACCTGATCGTTGCCGCGCACGACGCGAAGTTCGTGATGTCGTACGCACGCGTCGGCCTCACGCCCGACGGCGGCGGCTCGTGGTTCCTCGCGCGCGCACTGCCGCGTGCGCTCGCCGCCGAAATCCTGTTCGAGGGCAAGCCCGTCGTGGCCGACCGCCTGCATGCGCTCGGCGTCGTCAATCGGCTCGCCGTGCCCGGCGCCGCGCTTTCCGACGCGCTCGCGTGGGCCGACTCGCTTGCCGGCATCTCGCCGAACGCGCTCACGCGCATCAAGTCGCTGCTCGACGATGCGACCGCACAGCCGCTCGATGCGCATCTGGGCACCGAGCGCGATCACTTCGTCGCATCGTTGCATCATGCGGATGCATTCGAAGGCATTACCGCGTTCCTCGAGAAACGCCAGCCGCGCTACAAGCGCTGATCCGCACGCCGTCGCTGCGACGACACGCACGCGCAGGCGCGCGGCCGCACGTTTCCGTCGCCTGCAGCCCGCATCGATCCATGCTCTAATGACCGCCTGTCGCGGCGCCCCGCCGGCGCCGTTTTCGCGCATGCCATAAAGGAGTTGACGATGATCGACGTCTACAGCTGGGCGACCCCGAACGGCCACAAGATACACATCATGCTCGAGGAAACGGGCCTCGCGTATCGTGCGCATCCGGTCGATATCGGCGCGGGCGATCAGTTCAAGCCCGAATTCCTGAAGATCAGCCCGAACAACAAGATCCCCGCGATCGTCGACGCGGACGGCCCCGGCGGCAAGCCGATCTCGCTGTTCGAATCGGGCGCGATCCTCGTGTACCTGGCGGAAAAGACCGGCAAGTTTCTGCCGACCAAGCCGGCCGAGCGCTACGCGACGCTCGAATGGCTGATGTTCCAGATGGGCGGCGTCGGCCCGATGCTCGGGCAGGCGCACCACTTCCGGCTGTACGCGCCGGAGAAGATCGACTATGCGATCAATCGCTATACGAACGAAGCGAAGCGCCTGTACAACGTGATGGAAAAGCGTCTCGGCGAATCCGAATATCTCGCCGGCGACACGTACACGATCGCGGACATCGCGACGTTCCCGTGGACGCGCTCATGGCAGAACCAGGGCATCGTGCTCGACGAACTGCCGAACGTGAAGCGCTGGCACGAAACGATTGCCGCGCGTCCGGCCGTGCAGCGCGGCGTCGAGGTACTCGCATCGCTGCGCAAGCCGCTGCAGGACGACAAGGCACGCGAAATGCTGTTCGGCGCGACGCAATACGCAAAGCACTGACGAACCACGCGCCGTGCGACGCGGCGGCATCCGTCGATGCCGCCGCGCGCATCAGAAGTAGTGCAGCGTAATGAATTCCGCCGCGCAAACGAGCAACGGCACGTCCGTACGCTCGACCTGCATCGACACCGACCACGTCACCTGCACACCGCCCCGCGCGGCCTCCGCGGCTTCCTTCACCGCGAACAGCGCGCGCACGCGTGCGCCGACCGGCACCGGCTTCAGGAACCGCACGCGATTCAGTCCGTAGTTCACGCCCATCTTCTGCTCGAAGCGCATCGCATCGGTCATCAGCGCGGGAATCAGCGACAGCGTCAGGAATCCGTGCGCGATCGGGCCGCCGAACGGCGACTCGCGCCGCGCCCGCTCGGGATCGACGTGAATCCACTGGTGATCGCCGGTGGCGTCGGCAAAACCATCGACGCGACGCTGTTCGATCTCGACCCAGCCGCTCGCGAGCGGCTCCGCGCCGACGCGCTCGTGCAGCGCTTGCGCAGACGCGATCAGCGGCAATGTCACGTCCGTCATGCGCCCGCCCCTTGCGGATGACGCAGTCCGAAGATCACCTTGGTATGCACGGTGATCACCGTGTCGCCGGCGCCGTTGACGCCGATCCACTCCGTCGACACGATGCCGCGATCGGGCTTGCTCTCCGACACGCGCTTGTCGTGGACCTTCTGGTACATCGTGATCGTGTCGCCGGCACGCACGGGCTTGAGCCAGCGGATCGAGTCGATGCCGGGCGAGCCCATGCTGGTCGAATCCGGTCCCAGCTTCTTGATGAGCAGGCTCATGAACACCGAACACGTATGCCAGCCGCTCGCAACGAGTCCGCCGAACGGCGATGCCTTGCCAGCCTCCTCGTCGAGGTGGAACGGTTGCGGATCGTAGCGTTGCGCGAACGCCTTGATGTCGTCCGATTCGAACGTATAGCGGCCGATTTCGGTCGTACTGCCGACTTCCAGATCTTCGTAACTGATACCCACTGTCTATCTCCTATGGCGCGCTCGCGCGTCGCCGTCATGCCGCGTCGGTCTGCGCGAAATCCGGCAGGGCCGCGATGCGCGCAAGATGATGGTCGGTGTCGCCGAGTGTCGTCTCGATGATCGACAGCCGCTTGAACAGGTGAGCGGCGGCAACCTCATTGGTCACGCCCATGCCGCCGTGCAGTTGCACCGCCTGCTGGCCGACGAAAAGTGCGGCCGCGCCGACCCGCGCCTTCGCGGCCGACACCGCCTTGCGACGCGCATCGGCATCGCCGCCCGCGTAACGCACCGCGGCCAGGTAAGTCAGCGAGCGCGCCTGCTCCGCGTGAATCAGCATGTCGACCATCCGGTGCTGCAGTGCCTGGAAACGTGCAATCGGTACGCCGAACTGTTCGCGCGTCTTCGTGTATTCGACCGTCGCGCGGTTCAGCTCGTCGAGTGCGCCGACCGCTTCCGCGCAGAGCAGGAAGGTCGCGTAATCGGCAATCTGCTCGAGTGCGGCCGCATCGCGTGCGCCGCCCGTCAGCTGCCGCGCGGGGGTGTCATGCAGCTCGATCGTCGCGGCGCGCTGGCCGTCGATCGTCCGGTAGTCGACAAGCTTCGCCCCCGCGGCATCGCGCTCGACGACGAACAGGCCTATGCTGCCGCCATCGACACGCGCGGGCACGATCCACGCATGCGCCTGGGCGCCGTGCTGAACGACCGACTTGGTGCCGGTCAGCCGATACGTGCCGCCCTGATCGCGCGCGTGCGTATCGAGTTCGTACAGGTCATAGCGTGCCCGTGGTTCGTGGAATGCAACGGCCAGGCGCTTCTGCCCTTGCGCGACCGCTTCCAGCAGCGCGGCATCGTCGCCCGTGCCGGACCCGGCGACGCGCAGCGCCTCGATGCCGACCGCCGTCGCCCAGTACGGCTCGACCACGAGTGCACGGCCGAGCTCCTGCATCGCGACCAGCATGTCGACCGGGCCGCCGCCGAAGCCGCCCTGTGCATCCGGCACGGGCAGCGCGGTCAGGCCCAGCTCCGCGAATGCGCTCCATTGCGCGTCCGACACGCCGGCATCGCTTCGCACGATGGCCTGGCGCGCGTCGAAACCGTATTGCTCGCCGAGATAACGGCGCAGCGCGTCGGCAAACTGTTGCTGCTCATCGGTAAAGCTGAAATCCATGGTTGTCTCCGTTCCCTGATCACAGCCCCAGGATCATCTGCGCGATGATGTTCTTCTGAATCTCGTTCGAACCGCCGTAGATCGACGTCTTCCGGTAATTGAAGTAGTAGGCGGCGAGCGGCGCGGCATCGTCGTCGCCCGCGCTGCTGTGTTCGCGTTCGCCCTCGAGGAACGGGACGTCGAACGGCGCGGCGAGCGGGCCGATCGCCTCGAACATCAGCTCGGTAAGCGCCTGCTGCACCTCGGTGCCCTTGATCTTCAACATCGATGCCTCGGGGCCGGGCCCCTTGCCGCTCGTCTCGCGGCTCACGACCCGCAGCACCGTCACCTCGAGTGCCATCAGCTCGACTTCGAGCGCCGCGACCTTCGCGGCAAACACCGGATCGGCGAGCAGCGGCTTGCCGTTCTTGCGCTGGTTCGACGCCACGCGTTTCAGGAATGCGAGCTCGCGCTTCGACGCGCCGACGCGTGCGATGCCCGTGCGCTCGTGACCCAACAGGTATTTCGCGTAAGTCCAGCCGCGGTTTTCATCGCCGACGAGATTCTCGACGGGCACCTTCACGTCCTCGAAGAACACCTCGTTGACTTCGTGATCCTCATCGAGCGTGATGATCGGGCGCACCGTGATGCCGGGTGTCTTCATGTCGATCAGCAGGAACGAGATGCCCTCCTGCTTCTTCGCCGCCGGATCGGTGCGCACGAGACAAAACATCATGTCCGCGTACTGGCCCAGCGTCGTCCATGTCTTCTGGCCGTTGACGACGTAGTGGTCGCCGTGACGTTCGGCGCGCGTGCGCAGCGATGCGAGATCCGACCCGGAGCCTGGCTCCGAATAACCCTGGCACCACCAGTCGGTGCCGTCCAGAATACGCGGCAGATAGTGGCGCTTCTGCGCTTCGCTGCCGTATTTCATCAGCACCGGCGCGACCATCGATACGCCGAACGGCAGCACGGTCGGCGCGCCGATGCGTGCGCACTCCTCATCCCAGATGTGGCGCTGCGTCGCGTTCCAGTCCGGACCGCCGTATTCGGCCGGCCATGCGGGCGCGGACCAGCCGCGCTGGCCGAGAATCCGGTGCCAGCTCGCGAAATCCTCGCGGTCGAGTCGTTTGTGATCGAGTACCTTGGCGCGCAGTGCATGAGGCAGGTTGGCCTCGAGCCAGGCGCGGACGTCGACGCGGAACGCGTCGTCGGCGGGGGAATAATCCAGATCCATGCGCAGTGTCTCCTGACCGCGGCCGTCCGGCCCGGCAAGGACACACTGCGTACGTCATTGCAGCGGTTCTTTCAGCGCGGCAGGAATCGGCAGCGGCATCACGTCGATGCCTTCTTCGACCAAGGATTGCGCATCCTCCGGCGTCGTGACGCCACGAATGCTGCGCGCCGGCGCCTCGTTGTAATGAATGCGCCGCGCTTCCTCGGCGAAGCGCTCGCCCACGTTCTCGGTCTTCTCCAGCACCTCGCGCAGCGCGCGCATCACCTGCGCCTGCAGCGCGCGCGGATCGGCCGGCTGTGCCTGCGTCGCGCCCGACAGGTTCAGGCGCGGCGCCGACGGCATCCGGTTGATCTCGGTCGTCCCGCACACCGGACATTCGACCAGCTTGCGGGACAACTGCGCTTCGAACTCATCGGCGGAAGCGAACCAGCCTTCGAACCGATGACCGTGCGGGCACTGTAAATCGAGGACCTTCATGCTGAATCAGGGCGTGTGGCGAGTGTAGCGCAAAACGCGCTTTTGTGAACGATCGTGCTAAACCAGGATCGCGCGGCCGGACAGCGGCCGCGTCACAGGATTGTAACGCGGCGCCCCACCCGCCGCTGACGCGCCGTCAGGGCTTCTCGACCGGGCCGAGCGGCCACGCGCCGGACAGGACCTTGTCGAGCCACATCGTGCCGATGATTGTCTTCACGTCGGTGATCTGGCCGGTGCGCACCCACTCCTGCAGGTCGGGCAGCGTCGCCGTGAAGGTTTCGAGGAATTCGCCTTCGTCGAGCTTGCGCTCGCCTGCCGTCAGGCCGCGCGCGAGATACAGGTCGATGAATTCGGTCGAATAGGAAATGATCGGGTGAATCCGGGCCAGGAACACATATTCGCGTGCCGTGTAGCCGGTTTCCTCGCGCAGTTCGCGTACCGCGCAGGCAAGCGCGCCCTCGTTCGGATCAAGTTTGCCGGCGGGGAATTCGGCCATGACCTTGCCGATCGGATAGCGATACTGGCTTTCCATCAGCACGCGGCCGTCGTCGAACAGCGGGATCACCATCACCGCGCCGGGGTGCTGGACGTATTCGCGCGTGGCCTGCTTGCCGTCGGGCAAACGAACGGTATCGCGCTTCAGCTTGAGGAACGAGCCGTCGAAAATCGCCTCGCTCTCGAGGCAGGTTTCGGTCAGTGCGGCGTCGTGATTGGGTAGTTCGGCCATCGGCGGGCTCCGGAGGATTGAGCACGCGACGGCCGAAGCCGTCAGCGTCGTTTGACGAGATACTGGAACGTGAAGCCGGGAAACGCGAACACAACGAAGAGACTGAACGTGATCGCGTAGAACTGCCAGCCCTGTTCGAAGCGGTTGCCGGCGCGCGACTCGAGCCAGAAGCCGAGCGCACCGACGACGAAATACAGCACGATCAGCTCGCCGATCCGAACCCACGCGTTCTTCTTCGTCGCACCGATCGGGACGACGGCGAAGAGGCGTTGGTTCAGGAACGGCACGTTGGCGCATACGAGCGCCAACAGCACGATGAACCAGCCAGCTGCCGACATTACAGCGGCAGCGTGTGACGGATCGCCTGCAGGCAGGCCGTCAGGAGCGGGCTCGGGATCAGGCCGAGCACCACGACCGCAATACCGTTCAGCACGAGGATCGTGCGCTTGCAGAAATCGCCGGTGACCGGGGTCGCGTCCTGCGGTGCATCGAAGTACATCAGCTTGACGATGCGCAGGTAGTAGAACGCACCGAACAGCGACGTGATCACAGCCAGCACGGCCAGCCACGTGAGACCCGCGTTGACGGTCGCCTCGAGCACCGCGAGCTTCGCGTAGAAGCCCACGGTCGGCGGGATACCGGCCAGCGAGAACATCATGACCATCATCACGAACGCGAACACCGGGCTGCGCTTGTTGAGGCCCTTGAAGTCGTCGATCGTTTCCGCTTCGAAATCGCGGCGTGCGAGCAGCATCACCACGCCGAACGAGCCGAGCGTCGTGATCAGGTAGACGATCGCGTAGAACATCGCCGAGCTGTACGCGTTCGCCGGAGCGGTCGCGTCGCCCTTCACGATGCCGGCGAGCAGGCCGAGCAGCACGAAGCCCATGTTCGAGATCGCCGAGTACGCGAGCATCCGCTTGATGTTGCGCTGGACGATACCGGTGATGTTACCGACGATCAGCGACAGCGCGGCGAGGATCACGAGCGCGGTCTGCCAGTTCTGTGCGAGCGGCAGCAGGCCCATCACCAGGAAACGCAGGCCCCACGCGAACGCGGCAACCTTCGGGCCACCGCCGACGAACAGCGTCATCGCGGTCGGTGCGCCCTGGTAGACGTCCGGCACCCACATGTGGAACGGCACGGCGCCGAGCTTGAACGCGATACCGGCGACGATGAAGACCACGCCGAACATCAGCACGGCCGCGTCGGTGTTGCCGCCGACCGCCTTGTACACCTCGCCCAGCTCGAGCGAGCCGGTCGCGCCGTAGAGCATCGAAATGCCGTACAGCACGAAGCCCGACGCGAGCGCGCCCAGCACGTAGTACTTCATCGCGGCTTCGCTCGACTGCGCGGCATCACGGCGCAGCGCGATGACGGCGTACAGCGACAGCGACATCAGTTCGAGGCCGAGGTACAGCGTCAGGAAGTTGTTGCCCGACACCATCACCAGCTGACCGAGCAGCGAGAACATGCCCAGCAGGAACACGTCGCCGCGGAACATGTCACGGTCTTCGAGGTACTTGCGCGAATAGACGAGCGAGACCGCGAAGCCGAGCGACACGACGGCCTTCATCATGCTCGCGAACGAGTCGACGACGACCATCCGCGAGAAGAAGTAATACTGCTGCGGGTCCAGCGCCTGCACCGCGAACCACACGCCGGCGACGACCGACGAAACCACCGCGATCAGATAGGTCAGGCGGCGGCCAGCGGCACCGGTAAAGGTGTCGTTCAGCCATGCAACGACGATGGCGACCATCACCAGCGCGTCAGGCAACAGGACATTCATAGGTGCGTTCATGATCTTGATTTCCTCCGCTCGCGATTACTGGGCCAGCGGCAGCTTCGACTGCGCGACGTGGGAGAGGAGGTTTTCCACGGAAACGTGCATCACGTCGGTGAAAGGCTTCGGATACAGACCCATCAGCAGCGTGAACGCGGCGAGCACGGCCAGCATCACGAATTCGCGACGGCCGATGTCTTTCAGCTTGGCAACGTGATCGTTCGCGACCGCACCGAAGTACACGCGCTTGTACATCCACAGCGTGTAGGCGGCGCCGAGGATCAGCGTGAATGCCGCGCCGAATGCGATCCAGAAGTTGTACTGGACAGCCGCGAGAATCACCATGAATTCGCCGACGAAACCCGAGGTGCCCGGCAGGCCGCAGTTGGCCATCGAGAACAGCATCGCGAATGCCGCGAACTTCGGCATCACGTTCACGACGCCGCCGTAATCGGCGATCTGACGCGAGTGCACGCGGTCGTACAGCACGCCGATGCACAAGAACATCGCGCCCGACACGAAGCCGTGCGAGATCATCTGGACGATCGCGCCTTCGACGCCGAGCTGGTTGAAGATGAAGAAGCCGAGCGTGACGAAGCCCATGTGCGCGATCGACGAATACGCGACCAGTTTCTTCATGTCGGCCTGCACCATCGCGACGAGGCCGATGTAGATCACCGCGATCAGCGACAGCGTGATCACGACCGGTGCCAGGAAATGGCTTGCGTCAGGCGTGATCGGCAGCGAGAAACGCAGGAAACCGTACGCACCGAGCTTCAGCATGATCGCCGCCAGCACGACCGAGCCGCCCGTCGGCGCTTCCACGTGCGCGTCCGGCAGCCAGGTGTGCACCGGCCACATCGGCACCTTCACCGCGAACGCGAGGAAGAATGCAATGAACAGCAGGATCTGCGGCGTCATCGCGATCTTGGCGTTCTGCCACGTCGCGAGGTCGAACGAATGCGTCTGCGTGTACAGGTAGATCAGCGCGACCAGCATCAGCAGCGAGCCGGCCAGCGTGTACAGGAAGAACTTGAACGCCGCGTACACGCGGTTCGGGCCGCCCCACACACCGATGATGATGTACATCGGGATCAGGGTCGCCTCGAAGAACACGTAGAACAGCAGGCCGTCGGCCGCCGAGAACACGCCGATCATGATCCCGGACAGGATCAGGAAGGCCGCGAGGTACTGCGCGACGTTCTCGGTGATCACCTCCCACGCGGCGATCACGACGATCACCGTGATCAGCGCGGTCAGCACGACGAACCACATCGAGATGCCGTCGACGCCGAGGTGGTACGAGATGTCGAAGCGTTCGATCCACGTCGACTGCTCGACGAACTGCAGCGCAGCCGTGCTCGAGTCGAAGCCCGTGATCAGCGGAATCGTGACCGCGAGACCGAGCAGCGAACCGATCAGCGCGACCCAGCGAGCCGTCCCCGGATTTTTGTCGTTACCCACCGCGAGCACGAGGAGGCCGAAAACGATCGGCAGCCAGATCGCGGTACTGAGAATCGGAAAAGCGTGCATTAGTGTTGTCCCCCCGCCTTATTTGCCGCCGAGCGTTACAAACAGGGTCAGGAGCCCCAGCATGCCGATGATCATGGCGAACGCGTAGTGATAGATGTAACCGGATTGGAGGAAGCGGATCACGCCGGCGAACCAGCCGATGAACCGCGCGCTGCCGTTGACGAGACCGTCGATCACGACGACGTCGCCTTCCTTCCACAGGCCGCGGCCGATCGCCACCGAACCACGGGCGAACACCACTTCGTTGATCTTGTCCATGTAGTACTTGTTGTCCAGCAGCGTGTAGATCGGACCGAACGCGCGGCGGATCGACGCCGGCAGCTCCGGACGCTTCAGGTACAGGAACCACGCAACGACGACACCGGCGAGCGCCAGCCACACCGGCAGGCCCGACACCGAGTGCAGACCCATGCCCACCCAGCCGTGGAACTCTTCGGCCATCTCGGCCAGTGCCGGATGGTTTTCGCCGATGAAGATCACCTTGTCGAACGCGACGCCGTGCTGGAAGAAGTCGCCGAACAGCATCGGGCCGATCGCGATCGCACCGATGATCACCGACGGAATTGCCAGCAGGACCAGCGGCACCCACACGACCCACGGGGTCTCGTGCGGCTCGTGCGCGTGGTCGTCATGACCGTGGCCATGGCCGTGATCGTCGTGGCCGTGCGCGGCCGCCATGCCCATCGGCGATTCCGGATGCTTCGGCTTGCGGAAACGCTCTTCGCCGTGGAACACCAGGAAGTACATGCGGAACGAGTACAGCGCCGTGACGAACACGCTCGCGACGACCGCGAAGTACGCGAAGCCAGAACCCGGCAGATGCGACAGCTTCACCGCGTCGATGATCGAGTCCTTCGAGTAGAAGCCCGAGAAGAACGGCGTACCGATCAGCGCCAGCGAACCGACGAGCGACGTGATCCACGTGATCGGCATGTACTTGCGCAGGCCGCCCATGTTGCGCATGTCCTGGTCGTGGTGCATGCCCATGATCACCGAGCCGGCGCCGAGGAACAGCAGCGCCTTGAAGAACGCGTGCGTCATCAGGTGGAACACGGCGACCGGGTAAGCGGACACGCCGAGCGCGACGGTCATGTAGCCGAGCTGCGACAGCGTCGAGTACGCGACGACACGCTTGATGTCGTTCTGGACGATCCCGAGGAAGCCCATGAACAGTGCCGTGATCGCACCGATCACCGTGATGAACGACAGCGCGGTATCCGACAGTTCGAACAGCGGCGACATGCGCGACACCATGAAGATGCCGGCCGTCACCATCGTCGCCGCGTGAATCAGCGCGGAGATCGGGGTCGGGCCTTCCATCGAGTCGGGCAGCCACACGTGCAGCGGGAACTGCGCCGATTTACCCATCGCGCCGATGAACAGGCAGATACAGGCGACGGTCAGCAGGCCCCAGTCGGTGCCCGGGAAGTGCAGGCTTGCGAGCTCGGCGCGCTTCGCGAACACTTCGCCGTAGTTCATCGAACCCGCGAACGCCAGCAGCAGGCCGATGCCCAGCAGGAAGCCGAAGTCGCCCACGCGGTTCACGAGGAACGCCTTCATGTTCGCGTAGATCGCGCTCTCACGCGTGAAGTAGAAGCCGATCAGCAGGTACGACACCAGACCCACCGCTTCCCAACCGAAGAACAGTTGCAGGAAGTTGTTGCTCATCACGAGCATCAGCATCGAGAACGTGAACAGCGAGATGTACGAGAAGAAGCGCTGGTAGCCGTCTTCTTCCGACATGTAGCCGATCGTGTACACGTGCACCATCAGCGAGACGAAGGTCACGACGACCATCATCATCGCGGTCAGCGAATCGACGAGGAAGCCGACTTCGAGTTTCAGCGAGCCGACGTTCATCCATTCGTAGACGGTCGCGTTGAAGCTCGCGCCGCCCATCACGTCGAGGAAGACTTTCGCCGACAGGAGGAACGCGATCAATACGCCGAGGATCGTGATCCGGTGTGCGCCCTTGCGCCCCACTGCGTTCCCGAACAGCCCCGCAATCAGCGAGCCGGCCAGCGGAGCGAGCGGAATCGCCAGCAGCAGGTTTTCATTGAGTGTCGTTGACATAACAGCGTTGCCTGAAATTAACCTTTGAGCTGATCGAGATCCTCGACATTGATCGTGTCGAGCTTACGGAACAGGGTCACCAGAATCGCGAGACCGATCGCGGCTTCCGCTGCGGCGACGGTCAGCACGAAGAACACGAAGATCTGGCCGTGCACGTCGCCGAGGTAGTGCGAAAACGCGACGAAGTTGGTGTTCACCGCCAGCAGCATCAGTTCGATCGCCATCAGGATGATGATGATGTTGCGGCGGTTCAGGAAGATCCCGACGATCGCGATCGCAAAGAGGATCGCGCCGAGCACGAGGTAATGAGCAAGAGTCAGCATGGTTTTCTTTTCCTCCGCTTAGCCGTTGGTGCTCGTACCGGCTTCGCTCTGCGCCGTTTCCGGCTGCGGCTTGTCCGCTTCCATCTTCACGAGGCGCACGCGGTCATTGCGGCGCACCTTGACCTGATCCGACACGCGCTGGCGCTTGCTGTCCTTGCCCTTGCGCTCGGTCAGCCCGATCGCGGCGATGATCGCGACCAGCAGCACCAGGCCGGCGATTTCAAACGCGAAGATGTAGTCGGTGTAGATCACCTTGCCGATCAGGCGCGTGTTCGACCAGTCGGCCATCGCGCCCGTCGCCATTGCGTGCACCGTGTGCGTGTCGCCGTAGCCGCGCCACAGGATCAGCGCGGTCTCGACCACGATGATCGCGCCGACGACGGTCGCCATCGGTACGAAGCGCTTGAAGTCGCGGCGCAGGTAATCGATGTTGATGTCCAGCATCATCACGACGAACAGGAACAGCACCATCACGGCGCCCACGTACACCAGCACCAGCAGGATCGCGAGGAACTCCGCTTCCAGCAGCATCCAGATCGCGGCGGCGTTGAAGAACGCCAGCACAAGGAAAAGCGCAGACGCCACCGGGTTGCGCGAAGTGATCACCTTCAGCCCTGATACCACCAGGAGCAGCGCGAAGATGTAGAACAGTACGGTCGTGAATTCCATGATTACCGGTTCATCGTTAGGCCATAGTCAGGCGCGGCTTGCGGGACGCTCTCGCGTGCCGCACCCGTCGCGGCGGCTCGGCCCGTTCATGCCGGGCCGGCACTGCAAACACAATCAACGATACGGCGCGTCGGCGGCCTTCGCCGCAGCGATGTCCTTCTCGTAGCGATCGCCCACCGCGAGCAGCATTTCCTTCGTGAAATACAGGTCGCCGCGCTTTTCGCCGTGATACTCGAGGATCTGCGTCTCGACGATCGAATCGACCGGGCAGCTTTCCTCGCAGAAACCACAGAAGATGCACTTCGTCAGGTCGATGTCGTAGCGCGTCGTGCGGCGCGTGTTGTCCGCGCGCGTTTCCGACTCGATCGTGATCGCCATCGCGGGGCACACGGCTTCGCAGAGCTTGCACGCGATGCAGCGCTCTTCGCCGTTTTCATAGCGGCGCAGCGCATGCAGCCCGCGGAAACGCGGCGAAATCGGGGTCTTCTCTTCCGGGAACTGCACGGTGAACTTGCGCCGGAACGTGTAACGACCGGTCAGCGCGAGCCCCTTCAGCAGCTCCGTCAGGAAGAAGGTCTTAAAGAAGTGTTGGATTGCCGTCATGATTTCGTCCGATCTTTACTTCACCCAGATGTTGAGCGGCGACATCATCCAGAAGCCGACCACGACCACCCAGATCACCGTGACGGGCAGGAACACCTTCCAGCCCAGACGCATGATCTGGTCGTAACGGTAGCGCGGGAACGTCGCGCGCACCCAGATGAACACCGACAGCAGCGCGAATACCTTCAGCACCAGCCAGAAGATGCCCGGAATGAACGACAGGAATTCGAACGGTGCGTCCCAGCCGCCGAGGAACAGCGTCGCGGCCAGCGCCGAGATCACGATCATGTTGATGTACTCGGCGAGGAAGAACAGCGCGAACGCCATGCCCGAGTAATCGATCATGTGACCCGCGACGATCTCCGACTCCCCTTCCACCACGTCGAACGGGTGACGGTTCGTTTCGGCGATGCCGGACACGAAGTAGACGACGAACGCCGGCAGCAGCGGCAGCCAGTTCCACGACAGGAAGTTCACGCCGTGGCCGGCGAAGAAGCCGTGCTGTTGCGAGCCGACGATTTCCGACAGGTTCAGGCTGCCGGCCGTCATCAGCACGAGCACCAGCGCGAAGCCCATCGAGATTTCGTACGACACCATCTGCGCCGCGGCGCGCATCGCACCGAGGAATGCGTACTTCGAGTTCGACGCCCAGCCGGCGAGAATCACCGCATACACGCCGATCGACGAGATCGCCATCGCATACAGCAGGCCCGCGTTCACGTTCGCGAGCACGGCCTCGGCCTGGAACGGGATCACCGCCCACACGGCAAACGCCGGCACGACGGTCATGACCGGCGCGATCAGGTACAGCCAACGGCTGGCGGCGCTCGGCTGAATCACTTCCTTCAGCAGCAGCTTCAGCACGTCGGCGATCGGCTGCAGCAGGCCACCGGGGCCGACGCGGTTCGGGCCGAGACGCACGTGCATCCAGCCGATCAGCTTGCGTTCCCACAGAATCAGGTACGCGACGCACAGCAGGATCACGACGGCGACGACGAGGATGCGCACGACGGCCCACACCGTCGGCCACGCGACGCCGAGAAGCTGGGCTCCGCCCGCGTTGATCGTATCGAACAAGCTCATTTACGCCTTCTCCACCACCAGTTCACCGGACAGGCTGCCGAGCGCTGCGCCGGCAGGCGTCGCCGCCGACACGCGAACGACCGTCTCCGCAAGATTCGCGTCGCGCACGGCCGGCAACTGCACCGCACGCTCGCCCTGGCGCACGCGCACCGCGTCGCCTTCCTTCAAGCCCAGCTTGTCGAACAGCGCGGCCGGCAGGGCTGCGGCGTTCGCCATCTTCGCGGCGGCCGTCAGGTGCAGCGCGCCGGCGCGGCGCACGAGTGCGTCGGCATGATAGATCGGCACGTCGGCGAGGCGCTCGAAGCCGCCGTTCGCGGCAGCTGCCGCGACGCGTGCCGGCGCGACCGACGCCTGGTTCGACAGACGCTTCGCGACGCCTGCGTCGCCGAGCGCCGCGAGACGCACTTCTTCCGCCGTTTCGTATTCGAAGTTCGGCAGGCCGAGCAGGCTGCCGAGCACGCGCAGCACCTTCCACGCCGGACGCGTATCGCCGAGCGGACGCACGACGCCGTTGAAGCTCTGCACCGAGCCTTCCGCGTTCACGTACGTGCCTGCCGTTTCCGTGAACGGCGCGATCGGCAGCAGCACGTCGGCGTAATCGAGGCCGTGCTTGAACGGCGACATCACGACGACCATTTCGGCCTGGTTCAGCGCGGCAAGTGCCTGCGCCGGATCGGCCGTGTCGAATTCCGGTTCGACGTTCAGCAGCACGTAGCCCTTGCGCGGCTGCGCGAACGCTTCGCGTGCGTTCAGGCCGCCCTCGCCCGGCAGTGCGCCGACGACGTGCGCGCCGACCGTGTTCGCCGCTTCCGTCAGGAAACCGAACGTGGCGCCCGTGTTGTCGGCGATCCACTGTGCAACGGCGTGCAGCTTCGCGAATTGCGGGTGACGGACGGCCGCATTGCCGAGCAGCACCGCGCGGCGCTCGCCGTTCGCGAGCGACTGGGCGACTGCTTGTGCTGCCGGCGATGCGGTGACGCCCGCCAGCGCGTCCGGCAGCGCGACGCCGCGCAGTTGCGCGACGGCGGCGGCGATGCCGGCCAGCTCGTCGAGCCATGCCGACGGCGCGGCGACGATGCGCTTCGCGGTCGGGATCAGCGAGTCGTCGGCGGTCGCGTGCAGGAAGTGCAGCTTCGCGCCGTTCTTCGCGGCCTGGCGCAGGCGCGCGGCGAACAGCGGGTGGTCGCGGCGCAGGAACGAACCGACGACGAACGCGGCATCCACGCTCGACAGATCTGCGATCGGCATGCCGAGCCACGGTGCACCCTGGACCGGCGCCGAGAAATCTTGCTGACGCAGACGGAAGTCGACGTTCGGCGTTTTCAGTTCGCTGGCGAGCTGCTTCACGAGGAACAGCTCTTCAGCGGTGCTGTGCGCGCTCGCGAGCATCGCCAGCGCGTTCGCGCCGTGATCCGCGGCGATGCCCTTCAGACCCTTCGCGACATATTCGAGCGCGGTCTGCCAGTCGGTCTCGATCCACTGGCCGCCCTG
Source organism: Burkholderia sp. RF7-non_BP4 (assembly GCF_001521935.1). Classification (NCBI taxonomy): domain Bacteria; kingdom Pseudomonadati; phylum Pseudomonadota; class Betaproteobacteria; order Burkholderiales; family Burkholderiaceae; genus Burkholderia; species Burkholderia sp. RF7-non_BP4. The sequence goes on from NZ_LOTA01000068.1 coordinate 24,696, forward strand.
CTTCAGCATCGGCTTCGTCAGGCGCTCTTCACTGTTCAGGCCTTCGTACGAGAAACGATCCTTGTCCGAGATCCAGCATTCGTTGATCGCTTCGTTCTCGAACGGCAGCACGCGCATCACGCGGTTGTTCTTCACCTGCACGACGAGGTTCGCGCCGACCGAATCGTGCGGGCTCACCGACTTGCGGCGCGACAGTTCCCACGTACGGGCGCTGTAGCGGAACGGCTTGCTGGTCAGCGCGCCGACCGGGCACAGGTCGATCATGTTGCCCGACAGTTCGGAGTCGACCGTCTTGCCGACGAACGTCGTGATTTCCGAGTGCTCGCCGCGACCCAGCATGCCGAGCTCCATCACGCCGGCGATTTCCTGGCCGAAGCGGACGCAGCGCGTGCAGTGGATGCAGCGCGACATTTCTTCCATCGAGATGAGCGGGCCCACGTTCTTGTGGAACACCACGCGCTTTTCTTCCGAGTAGCGCGACGACGACTTGCCGTAGCCGACCGCCAGATCCTGCAGCTGGCATTCGCCGCCCTGATCGCAGATCGGGCAGTCGAGCGGGTGGTTGATGAGGAGAAATTCCATCACCGACTGCTGCGCCTTCACGGCCTTGTCGGACTGCGTGCGCACGATCATGCCGGCCGACACGGGCGTCGCGCAGGCAGGCACGGCCTTCGGCATCTTCTCGACTTCGACGAGACACATCCGGCAGTTGGCCGCGACCGACAGTTTCTTGTGATAGCAGAAGTGAGGAATGTACGTATCCGCCTTGTGCGCAGCCTGGATCACCATGCTGCCTTCGGGCACCTCGACCTTCTTGCCGTCTATTTCAAGTTCAACCATGATGGTGAATGGTCCTTAACCTATTTCCGCCCGTTCGCGCCTTCGCCCGACCGTGCGCTCAAATTCCGCAACCGGTGCTTCGCTTCAGGCTGCCGCCGCGTGCGCGTGGCCGCCGACCATGCAGTGCTTGTGCTCGACGTGGTACGCGAATTCGTCCCAGTAATGCTTGAGCATCCCGCGTACCGGCATCGCCGCCGCATCGCCGAGCGCGCAGATCGTGCGGCCCATGATGTTCTCGGCAACCGAGTTCAGCAGGTCCAGATCTTCCTGGCGACCTTCGCCGTGCTCGATACGATTCACGACGCGATACAGCCAGCCGGTGCCTTCACGGCACGGCGTGCACTGGCCGCACGATTCCTCGTAGTAGAAGTACGACAGGCGCAGCAGCGAACGCACCATGCAGCGCGTCTCGTCCATCACGATCACCGCGCCGGAGCCGAGCATCGAGCCCGCCTTCGCGATCGAGTCGTAATCGAGATCGGTCTGCATCATGATGTCGCCCGGGATCACCGGTGCCGACGAACCGCCCGGAATCACGGCCTTGATCTTGCGACCGCCGCGCATCCCGCCGGCGAGCTCCATCAGCGTCGCGAACGGCGTGCCGAGCGGCACTTCGTAGTTGCCCGGACGCTCGACGTCGCCCGACACCGAGAAGATCTTCGTGCCGCCGTTGTTCGGCTTGCCGATCTCGAGGTAATTCTGCGGCCCGATGGACAGCAGGAACGGCACCGCGGCAAACGTCTCGGTGTTGTTGATCGTGGTCGGCTTGCCGTACACGCCGAAGCTCGCCGGGAACGGCGGCTTGAAGCGCGGCTGGCCCTTCTTGCCTTCGAGCGACTCGAGCAGCGCCGTTTCCTCGCCGCAGATGTACGCGCCGTAACCGTGGTGCGCGTGCAGCTGGAACGAGAATTCCGAGCCCATGATGTTGTCGCCGAGGAAACCCGCGGCACGCGCTTCATCGAGCGCAGCCTCGAAGCGTCGATACACTTCGAAGATTTCGCCGTGGATGTAGTTGTAGCCGACGGTGATGCCCATCGCGTACGCGCCGATGGCCATGCCTTCGATCAGCGCGTGCGGGTTCCAGCGCAGGATGTCGCGATCCTTGAACGTGCCCGGTTCGCCTTCGTCCGAGTTGCAGACGAGGTATTTCTGCCCCGGGAACTGGCGCGGCATGAAGCTCCACTTCAGGCCGGTCGGGAAGCCCGCACCGCCACGGCCACGCAGGCCCGACGCCTTCACGTCGGCGATCACCTGCTCCGGCGGAATCTTTTCTTCGAGAATGCGGCGCAGCTGCTTGTAGCCGCCGCGCGCAACGTAGTCTTCGAGATGCCAGTTCTCGCCGTTCAGACCAGCGAGGATCAGCGGTTTGATGTGACGGTCGTGGAGGGACGTCATTTCGAGAGCTCCTCAAGCAGCTGGTCGATCTTCTCGCGGCTCATGAAGCTGCACATTCTGTGATTGTTCACCAGCAGCACCGGCGCATCGCCGCACGAGCCCATGCATTCGCCTTCCTTCAGCGTGAACTTGCCGTCGGGCGTGGTCTCGCCGAAGCCGATGCCCAGCTTCTGTTTCAGGTAGTCGGCAGTCGCTTCCGCGCCGCCGTGCGGGCCAAGCTGGCACGGCAGGTTCGTGCAGAGCGTGATCTTGTGCTTGCCGACCGGTTTGAGCTCGTACATCGTGTAGAACGTCGCGACTTCCTGCACGGCGACGGCCGGCATGCCGAGATAGTCCGCGACGAACTGCATCAGTTCGGGCGACAGCCAGCCGTGCTCTTCCTGAGCGACGGCCAACGCCGACATCACGGCGGACTGTTTCTGATCGGCGGGATACTTCGTCAACGCTCGATCGATTTCCTTCAGGCCTTCAGCTGAGATCATTTTCAGACACGACTCTTTCAATTCCTACCGAACGAACAACCTGCCGCACTGCTGTGCAAGGACGGCAGACCTGGCGCTCACTGTTGACAGCTTGCGAAGCCGCGCCGGTTCAGCGCGCATCGCGTGTGACTTACTGCTCGCCGCCCGCTCGCGCGGGCGGCGCGACCATTAGCGATCGATTTCGCCGAACACGATGTCCTGCGTACCGATGATCGTGACGGCGTCGGCAATCATGTGACCGCGCGCCATTTCGTCGAGCGACGCGAGGTGCGCGAAGCCCGGTGCGCGGATCTTGAGGCGATACGGCTTGTTGGCACCATCCGACACGAGGTAGATGCCGAATTCGCCCTTCGGATGCTCGACAGCCGCGTACGCCTCGCCTTCCGGCACGTGAAAACCTTCGGTGAAGAGCTTGAAGTGGTGAATCAAGTCTTCCATGTTGGTCTTCATGCCGACGCGCGACGGCGGCGCAACCTTGTGATTGTCGGTCATCACCGGGCCCGGATTCTTGCGGAGCCACTCAATACACTGTTTCGCGATGCGGATCGACTGGCGCATTTCCTCGACGCGCACCAGATAGCGGTCGTAGCAATCGCCGTTCACGCCGACCGGCACGTCGAAATCCATGCGGTCGTACACTTCGTACGGCTGCTTCTTGCGCAGGTCCCACGCGATACCCGAGCCGCGCAGCATCGGGCCCGTCAGGCCCATCTGCAGCGCACGCTCCGGGCTGACGACGCCGATCCCGACCAGACGCTGTTTCCAGATCCGGTTGTCGGTCAGCAGCGTTTCGTATTCGTCGACGCACTTCGGGAAGCGCGTGAAGAAATCGTCGATGAAGTCGAGCACCGAGCCGCTGCGCGCTTCGTTCATCTTCGCGAGCGCCTTCTCGTTGCGAATCTTCGACGCCTTGTATTGCGGCATTGCGTCAGGCAGGTCGCGGTAGACGCCGCCCGGACGGTAGTACGCCGCATGCATCCGGGCACCGGACACCGCTTCGTACACGTCCATCAGGTCTTCGCGCTCGCGGAATGCGTACAGGAACACCGCCATCGCGCCGACGTCGAGTGCGTGCGCGCCGATCCACATCAGGTGGTTCAGCACGCGCGTGATCTCGTCGAACAGCACGCGGATGTACTGCGCGCGCTCCGGCACGTCGATGCCGAGCAGACGCTCGATCGCGAGCACGTAGCCGTGCTCGTTGACCATCATCGACACGTAGTCGAGACGGTCCATGTACGGCACGGACTGGATGAAGGTCTTGTTTTCCGCGAGCTTTTCAGTCGCGCGATGCAGCAGGCCGATGTGCGGATCGGCACGCTGGATGACTTCGCCGTCGAGCTCGAGCACGAGGCGCAGCACGCCGTGCGCTGCCGGGTGCTGCGGACCGAAGTTGAGGGTGTAGTTCTTGATTTCTGCCATGACGCCCCCTTAATGTTTCAGACCGCCATAGCGATCCTCGCGGATCACGCGCGGCGTGATTTCGCGCGGCTCGATCGTCACCGGCTGGTAGACGACCCGCTTCTCTTCCGGGTCGTAACGCATTTCGACATAACCCGACACCGGGAAGTCCTTGCGGAACGGATGGCCGATGAAGCCGTAGTCGGTGAGGATGCGACGCAGATCGGGGTGACCCTCGAACACGAGGCCGTACAGGTCGAATGCTTCGCGCTCGTACCAGTTTACGGAGGTCCAGACGTCGACGAGCGATGCCACGATCGGCAGATCGTCGTCCGGCGCGAACACGCGCAGGCGCAGGCGCCAGTTGTTCGTGACCGACAGCAGCTGCGACACGGCCGCGAAACGCGGGCCGTCGTAGGCGCCGTCGCCGTAGGTCTGGTAGTCGACGCCGCAGAGGTCGATCAGTTGCTCGAAACGGAGCTTCGGATCGTCGCGCAGCATCTTTGCGACTTCGAGGTAATCGCTCGCCTTCACGACGAGCGTCAGTTCACCGATCGCTTCGGTGAGGCTCACCACGCGCGCGCCGAGCGCGGCTTCGAGGCTTGCCTTGAGGGTCTCGATTTTGCTTGCCATATTGAGGGGACGCTCGGGGCTTTATTGACGGGCGATGGTATTGGTGCGGCGGATCTTCGCCTGAAGCTGGATCACGCCGTAGACCAGCGCCTCGGCCGTGGGCGGACAGCCCGGCACGTAGACGTCGACGGGCACGATCCGGTCGCAACCGCGGACCACCGAGTATGAGTAGTGGTAGTAACCGCCACCGTTCGCGCACGACCCCATCGAGATCACCCAGCGCGGCTCGGCCATCTGGTCGTACACACGGCGCAGCGCGGGCGCCATCTTGTTGCACAGCGTGCCGGCGACGATCATCACGTCCGACTGACGCGGGCTCGGACGGAACACGACCCCGAACCGGTCCAGGTCATAGCGGGCCGCGCCCGCATGCATCATCTCGACGGCGCAACACGCGAGCCCGAACGTCATCGGCCACAGCGAGCCGGTACGCGTCCAGTTGATCAGCTTGTCAGCCGTCGTGGTGACAAACCCTTCCTTCAAGACCCCTTCGATACTCATTTGCTTTCCACTCCAGACGAGCGGCCCAGCGTGGCCGCCCATGCAAACCGGCGATTAACCCATCACTCCCAGTCGAGGCCGCCTTTCTTCCAGATATAGGCAAAGCCCAGCAGGAATTCGAGCAGAAAAATCATCATTGCGATGAAACCCGGCCAGCCGATGTCCCGGAGCGCGACGCCCCACGGAAACAGGAATGCGGTTTCGAGATCGAAGATGATGAACAGGATGGCGACGAGGTAGTACCGGACGTCGAATTTCATCCGGGCGTCTTCAAAGGCTTCGAAGCCGCACTCATACGGTGCATTCTTCTCGACGTCCGGCTTATTGGGACCAAGGAGCTTGCCGATGCTGACCAGCGCTATACCTAAACCAGTGCCCACGAGGAGGAACAACAAGACGGGGTAATAGGCTGCGAGGTTCAAGGCAATCCTCTATCGGTTGGTTCTGAGCGTCCGGAGAATACCACTTCCGGCGGAAGGAATCATTTCGGAGTGCGTGCGATCACAAGACAATCGCAAGGCACACCCCAGAAATGAAAAATGCCAGCCACTAGAAGCGGCTGGCATTGAGTAACTTTGGTGCCGACGGCGAGACTCGAACTCGCACAGCTTTCGCCACTACCCCCTCAAGATAGCGTGTCTACCAATTTCACCACGTCGGCACTGCATGCAACTCGGGTTGTGCTGCTTGTTTCCCGCGAATCGCTTCAAGAATTAAATTCTAACCCGAGTTCCAGATTTGTTCAACGCACAAACGCAAAAAATTCGACTTTTTATTTCGGGACATCCTGGCCCGGTGCGCTCGCCGCCGAACCCGCGGCAGCGGACGCGGCGACGGCCGGCGCCGACGCTGCGGGTGCCGATGCCGGCGCGGTCGCGGCGGTGCCGAGCACGCCGGCCGACGGCGTCGACTTGTACGAACCGAGGTACGTCAGCGCGAGCGTCGCGACGAAGAAGATCGTCGCGAGAATGCCCGTCGTGCGCGACAGGAAGTTGGCGGAGCCCGTTGCACCGAACAGGCTGCCCGACGCGCCGCTGCCGAATGCAGCGCCCATGTCGGCGCCCTTGCCGTGCTGCAGCAGCACGAGTCCGATCACACCGAGTGCAGACAGCACCTGCACGACAATAATCAGCGTCTTGAATAACAGCATCACATCCACCCGATTGGATCAGGCAACCGGACCAACCGGCCGCCATCATGGTTCAATTCGATCCCGGACCGCTCAACGTGCGGCCCGGCAGATCGCCAGGAAATCTTCCGCCTTCAGCGACGCGCCGCCGATCAGGCCGCCATCGATGTCAGGCTGCGCGAACAGCTCTTCCGCGTTGTCCGGCTTCACGCTGCCGCCGTACAGCACCGATACGTCCGCCGCTCCCTTCGCCGCGAGACGCGCTCGCAGGAATGCGTGCACGTCCTGCGCCTGCGCCGACGTCGCGCTCTTGCCCGTGCCGATCGCCCAGACCGGCTCGTACGCGACGACGATGCGCGCCGCTTCGTCAGCCGTCAGCACGGCCAGCACGGCGTCGAGCTGCGTACCGACTACCTGCTCGGTCGCACCCGCTTCGCGCTCGTCAAGCGTTTCGCCGACGCACACGACGGGCGTGAGGCCCGCCGCAAGCGCGCGCTGCGTCTTGGCGGCGACGGTTTCGTTGCGCTCGCCGTGGTACGCGCGGCGCTCCGAATGACCGACGATCGCATACTGCGCGCCGAACTCCGCCACCATCGCGGCCGCCACTTCACCGGTGAACGCGCCCTGCTCGTGCGCGGACACGTCCTGCGCGCCGAACGCGACACGGCCGCCGGCGAGCTGCGCCTGAACCTGCGCGAGATACGGGAACGGCACGCACACGCCGATCGACGTCTCGGCCGCCACCGCGCCCGCGCCCTGCACCACTTCGTTCAGCAATGCCTGGTTGCCGGCCAGCCGGCCGTGCATCTTCCAGTTGCCGATCACTCGCTTCGTTCGTTGTTTCGACATCGTGTCTGTCTCGTCACTATCTTGTCATTAACGCGCCGGAAACCGGCCCGTCAGGTTGGATCTGGCGAAGCAAACCCGCGATTTTACTGCGCGCGGCTTGAACCGGTCAAACCGCGCATGTCAAGCCCGCCGCACGGACCGTCACGCGTTCGCGCCCCAATCAAGCACGATCTTGCCGATGTGCTCGCCGCTTTCCATTAGCGCATGCGCCTGCGCGGCCTCCCCAGCCGGCAGCACGCGGTAGATGACGGGCTTGATGCGACCGTCCGCGAGCAGCGGCCAGACGCGCGCCTTCAGCTGCGCGGCGATGCGCGCCTTGAATTCGACCGGACGCGGACGCAGCGTCGAGCCCGTCACCGTCAGCCGGCGGCGCAGGATTTCATTCAGGTTGACCTCGGCCTTCGCGCCGCCGAGCAACGCGATCAGCACGAGGCGGCCGCCATCCGCGAGCGCGGACAGTTCGCGCGGCACGTACGAGCCCGCGACCATGTCGAGGATCACGTCGACGCCGCGATCGTGTGTCAGCGACTTGACGACCTCGACGAAGTCCTCGGTCTTGTAGTTGATCGCACGCTCGGCGCCGAGCGCCTCGCATGCGCGGCATTTGTCGGCATTCCCGGCCGTCGCGAACACGCGAAAGCCGAGCGCGTGCGCGATCTGGATCGCCGTCACGCCGATCCCGCTCGAGCCGCCCTGCACAAGCAGCGTTTCCTGCTCGCCGCCCTCGCCCGCGCCGAGCAGCGCACGGTCGAACACGTTGCTCCACACCGTGAAGAAGGTTTCAGGCAGCGATGCGGCCTCGATGTCGGTCAGCCCGTCTGGCACCGGCAGGCATTGCGGCAGCGGCGCAACCGCATATTCGGCGTAACCGCCGCCCGCAAGCAGTGCACAGACGCGATCGCCCAGCTCCAGGCCGAACGGGTTCAGCGCCGCATCCGACAGGTCGCCGCCGACGATCTCGCCCGCGACCTCGAGGCCCGGCAGATCCGACGCCCCCGGCGGCGGCGCATACGCGCCCTTGCGCTGGAATACGTCCGGCCGGTTCACGCCGGAAGCCGTCACCTTGATCAACACTTCGCCGCGCTTCGGTTCGGGGCGCGGACGCTCCGCCAGCTTCAGCACGTCGGGGGCGCCGAATTCGGTGATTTCGATGGCTTTCATGGTGGTCGCTCCAGGATCAGTCGGGGGCGCACCCGTGCGCGGCACGGGCGCCTCGCCGGCGCTGCTGCGCCGCACAACGATGCTACAGAAAAAACGGCCGGCACGCTTTCGCACTGCCGGCCGTTCTCACGCCTGTCCGCTTACTGCTGCGGCGGCGTATCCGACTGCGACGCTGCCGCTGCTTCGTTCAGCAGCGCCTTCGCCGACAGACGCACGCGACCCTTCTCGTCCGTCTGGATCACCTTGACCTTCACCTGCTGACCTTCCTTCAGGTAGTCGTTGATGTCCTTCACGCGTTCGTTGACGATTTCCGAGATGTGCAGCAGGCCGTCCTTGCCCGGCAGCAGGTTCACGATCGCGCCGAAATCGAGCAGCTTGAGCACCGTGCCTTCGTACACCTGGCCGACTTCGATCTCGGCCGTGATTTGCTCGATGCGCTTCTTCGCTTCGGCCATGCCTTCGCTGTTCGTGCTCGCGATCGTCACGACGCCGTCATCCGAGATATCGATGGTCGTGCCGGTTTCTTCCGTCAGCGCACGGATCACCGAACCGCCCTTGCCGATCACGTCGCGGATCTTTTCCGGGTTGATCTTGATCGTGATCATGCGCGGCGCGAATTCCGACAGTTGCGTGTTCGCACCCGAGACCGCCGACGTCATCTTGCCGAGGATGTGCATGCGGCCTTCCTTCGCCTGCGCGAGCGCGACCTGCATGATTTCCTTCGTGATGCCCTGGATCTTGATGTCCATCTGCAGCGCCGTCACGCCTTGCTCCGTGCCGGCTACCTTGAAGTCCATGTCGCCGAGGTGATCCTCGTCACCGAGGATGTCGGTCAGCACCGCGAACTTGTTGCCTTCGAGGATCAGGCCCATCGCGATACCCGCGACGTGCGCCTTCATCGGCACGCCGGCGTCCATCAGCGCGAGGCAGCCACCGCACACCGACGCCATCGACGACGAACCGTTCGATTCGGTGATTTCCGACACGACGCGGATCGAGTAGCCGAATTCGTCGGCGCTCGGCAGGCACTTGACCAGCGCGCGCTTCGCGAGACGGCCGTGGCCGATTTCACGACGCTTCGGCGAGCCGACGCGCCCCGTTTCGCCGGTCGCGAACGGGGGCATGTTGTAGTGGAGCATGAAGCGCTCGCGGTATTCGCCTTCGAGCGCGTCGATGATCTGCTCGTCACCCTTCGTGCCGAGCGTCGCGACGACGAGCGCCTGCGTTTCGCCACGCGTGAACAGCGCCGAACCGTGGGTGCGCGGCAGCACGCCGGTGCGGATCTCGATCGGACGCACGGTGCGCGTGTCGCGACCGTCGATGCGCGGCTCGCCGTTCAGGATCTGCGAACGGACGATCTTCGCTTCGATGTCGAACAGGATGTTGCCGACGGTAGCCTTGTCGGCCGCGACCGTGCCGGCCGCCAGCGCGTCTTCCTCGAGCTTCGCCGAGGTCGCCGCGTAGACTTCCTTCAACTTCGTCGAACGCGCTTGCTTGTCGCGCAGCTGGTAAGCGGCGAGCAGGTCGCCGTGCGCCAGTTCCGTCACGCGCGCGATCAGCGCCTCGTTCTTCGGTGCCGGCTGCCAGTCCCACTCGGGCTTGCCACCTTCGCGCACGAGTTCGTGGATCGCATCGATCGCCGTCTGCATCTGCTCGTGGCCGAACACGACCGCGCCCAGCATCACGTCTTCCGGCAGCTGGTCGGCTTCCGATTCGACCATCAGCACCGCACGCTCCGTACCGGCGACGACGAGGTCGAGGCTCGATGCCTTGATCTGGTCACGCGTCGGGTTCAGCACGTATGCGTTGTCGATGTACGCGACGCGCGCGGCACCGACCGGACCGTTGAACGGCAGGCCCGACACGGCGAGCGCAGCCGATGCACCGATCAGCGCGGGGATGTCCGCCGGGATTTCCGGGTTCACGGACAGCACGTGGATCACGACCTGCACTTCGTTGTAGAAACCTTCCGGGAACAGCGGGCGCAGCGGACGGTCGATCAGGCGCGACGTCAGCGTCTCGTGTTCCGACGGACGGCCTTCGCGACGGAAGAAGCCGCCCGGGATCTTGCCGGCCGAGTAGGTCTTTTCGAGGTAGTCGACGGTCAGCGGGAAGAAATCCTGGCCCGGCTTCGCCGACTTCGCGCCGACGACGGTTGCCAGCACGACGGTGTCTTCCACGTCGACGATCACGGCACCGCTCGCCTGGCGAGCGACTTCACCGGTTTCGAGGCGCACCTTGTGCTGGCCCCACTGGAATTCCTTCACGACCTTGTTGAACATGGACATGGTTGCTCCTTTGAATTCATTCATTTCATTCGCCGCCCGGGCCATCCCGTGCGGCGGCGTCCCGACCGAATCACCCGGAGCAAGGTGTGTTTTTTATGCCATTCCAGCGCGGCGCTCGTCGAGCGGCGCGCTGGAATGACACAAATCCCGACCCCGGTATCAGCCGTTCCGGCAGCCGGCACTCACGTGCCGGACAACCCGCGGTGCGCGTGACGCTACGCACCGCGCAAAAACAAAATGCCTGCATCAGCGGACTGACACAGGCATCTTGCTGGCGGCAATCGCCTCGATTACTTACGCAGACCCAGCTTCTCGATCAGTGCGCGGTAACGGTCGGCATCCTTGCCCTTGAGGTAGTCGAGCAGCTTGCGGCGGCGGCTCACCATGCGCAGCAGGCCGCGGCGGCTGTGGTGGTCCTTCGCGTGGGTCTTGAAGTGACCCGTCAGTTCGACGATACGTGCGGTCAGCAGTGCGACCTGGACTTCGGGCGAGCCCGTGTCGTTGGTACCGCGGGCGAACTGAGCAACGACTTCCGACTTCTTGATATCTGCAACAGACATGTGATTTCCTTTGTTTCCTACTTGCTAACTGAACAGGCGGACACGGAAGAATGGCCGTGCCGTGACTTACAACCGGCGGGCATTGTAGCACAACTGCACGCCGTTCCTACCGCCCCCTGTCACGGGCGCGTCATCGAGCAGGTCGACGGCGTCTGGGTGCGCTGCGCAGGCACCGCGAGGATCGTCCGGAAGCCATATCCCGAGCCCTCGTTGTCGAAGCGCACGCCGGGCGCGCCAGCCTTGTCCATTTCCATCACATAAAGGGGCTGGATCAACTGATGATCCTGCACGCGCATCGTGGACGCGTGGAAGCCGTCGTCGAACGACAGCCCCTCCAGCGCACGCGCCACCGCCACGGGGTCGGTCGAGCCGGCCCGAGTCATCGCCGCCGCGAGCATCTCGATCATCAGGCTCATGCGCCGCACCGGGTAGTCGTCCTGAGCGGCGGGAAAACGGTTCCGGAACGCGCGGTAAAACGCGTCCGACTTCGCGCCGCCTGCGTTCGGATGCCAGTCCGCAACGGCCACCACCCGCCCGACGCCCGCATCGCCCAGCGCGGCGGGCGCGCCGAGGCTGTTGCCGTAGAACGTATAGAACTTCGCGTTCAGCCCCTGCTCGCGTGCCGCCTTCACGAGCAGCGTGAGGTCGTTGCCCCAGTTGCCGGTCACGACGGCGTCCGCACCGCTCGCCCGGATCTTCGCGATATAAGGGGAGAAATCCTTGATGCGGCCGATCGGATGGAATTCGTCGCCGGCAATCGTCACGTCGGGACGCCGCTCGGCCAGCGCCTGCCGGGCCAGACCGCTGACGTCGTGACCGAAGCTGTAGTCCTGGTTCAGCAGGTAGACCTTGCGCAGCGCGCGGTCACGCGCCATCACGTCGGCCAGCGCGGCCATCCGCATCCCCGCGTGCGCGTCGAAGCGGAAATGCCAGAAGCTGCAGCGCGCACCGGTCAGCGCCGGATCGTCAGCCGAATAGTTGAGGAACAGCATCCGGCTGTCCGGATTGCGCGTGTTCAGCTTGTCGAGCGCCGCGACGAGCGCGGCAGCGACTGCCGAGCTGTTGCCCTGCGCAACGAAGCCGATGTGCCGGTCCGCCGCCGCGCGCAACTGCACGAGCGCCTCCTCCGGGCTGCCCTTGCTGTCGAGCACGACGAGTTCGAGCGGGTGCGCGCCATCGCGCAGTTTCACGCCGCCCGCCGCATTGACCTGTTCGACGCCGAAGCGCAGGTTGCGCTCGACCGCCGCGCCCGCGTTCGCGAACGGGCCCGACATTCCTTCTATCAGCGCGATCCGCACCGGCTCACCTGCCGCGAACGCGCACGACGCCAGCGTCCACCCCGCGCTCAATGCGAGCGCGCATCGTTTCCACAGCTGCATCGGCTCCCTGCCCTTCGATCTGTCCGAGAAGCGCGGATCATAGGCCGCAGACACTGCCGGCCGCAAGCGCGGCGCGATGCGACGCCCCGACGACGCGCCTGCCGCGATCCGCACCGATTTTTTCGGCATGATGCGCCTGCGCGCGCCGTCCGTGATACAACTGAACAGTTAGAAAGCCCTGGAGAATCCCATGCCCATTCGCCTTCCCGTGCGCCTGCCGGCGCTGGTCGCCTGCGCGGCGGCGCTGCTTGCCGGTTGTGCACAGCCGTGGCAGCAATATCAGGCCGGCCAGGACGAGTCGGCGATCGTCGCGCGCATGGGCCCGCCGCGCGAGATCTACGACCTGCCCGGCGGCGGCAAGCGTCTGATGTGGCCGACCCAGCCGATGGGCGAAATCACCGTCGCGGCCGACGTCGACGCGGCCCACCGGATCGTCAACGTCCGTCAGGTGCTGCAGCCGAGCGAGTTCTATCGCGCGGAAATCGGCAAGTGGACCAAGACCGACGTGCTCGTCAATTTCGGCCGCCCGGTCGAGACGTCCTACTTCCCGCTGATGAAGCGCGAGGTGTGGACCTACCGCTATCTCGAAGACAACGTCTGGTACATGATGTACAGCTTCTACTTCGACCCGCAAGGCATTCTGCGCACCACGCAAAAAACGCCGGACCCGCTGCACGACCCCGACCGTCGCAACCTGTTCTGATCGGATCGATTGCGCATTTACGCGCAATTTTCACAATGGACATTCACGAATTATTGCGTGAGTGGCCATTTCTTTTTTTCCGTCATATTCGACTAATTTCCAATTCGACGCGGCAATCCTTTCCGATCGAAGCTGTGCTGACCGCATTATGCGAAGCCCCGTGCCATGGGCGCCAGCGGGAAACAGGCATGCACGATACATGTCATGCGTTGGATTGGTGCATTCGATGCACCTCTCCAGATCCAGTTGAAACAATTTGTATCATTGGCACCGGACGTTAGGGCATACCCCTAATATCGGACGAAATTGAACCTTTCAATCTAGAAAGCATCATATTGCTCCACTTCGTCCGGTATCTGCTTGTCCTTATCACAAAGGAGTCCTCATGAATCGCCCCAAGAGCATGCTGGTTGCCAACATCGCCTGGGCCCGCGAAACGCACGAACACACGCCCGGCTTCTTCGATGCGCTCGCGCGCGGCCAGAACCCTCGGGTGCTGTGGATCGGCTGCGCCGACAGCCGGGTGCCCGCCGAAACCATCACGCACTGCGTGCCCGGCGAGCTGTTCGTCCATCGCAACATCGCGAACCTGTTCCATCCCGACGACGACAATTCGGCGAGCGTGCTCGAGTACGCCGTGCGCGTGCTCGAAGTCGACCACGTGATCGTGTGCGGCCACTACGGATGCGGCGGCGTGCGCGCGTCGCTGCTGCCGCCGCCCGCCGACCTGCCGCACGTCGCGCGCCGCATCGCGCCGCTGTGCGCGCTCGCACGACGCCATCGCGACACGCTCGACGAACTCGACGACACGGCGGCGGCCGACCGCCTGGCCGAGCTCAACGTGCTCGAACAAGTGCGGCTGCTGCGCGCGTCGCCGATCGTGCATGGCCGGCAGCGGCCGCCCCTCGTTCACGGCTGGATCTTTTCACTCGCGGACGGCCGCCTGAAGGAACTCGACTCCGGCTACACGGCACCACCGGCCGAAGCAGAGCCGGAGCCTGCCGCCATGGCCGCCGCGCTCGGCTGATCCGCCTCCCCCTACGCCAATGAAATCACCCCAACCATGAAACTGAACGAGCGCCTGTCCACCCTGCCGCGCGACATCGTCGCCGGCATCGTTGTTTTCCTCGTCGCGCTGCCGTTGTGTCTCGGCATCGCCAATGCGTCCGGCGTCGAGCCGTTCGCCGGGCTCGTGTCCGGCATCGTCGGCGGCATCATCGTCGCGCTGTTGAGCGGTTCGTCGCTGTCGGTCAGCGGACCGGCCGCCGGCCTCGTCGTGATCGTCGTCGAAGGGATCGCGCAACTCGGCAGCTTTTCCGCGTTCCTGCTCGCGGTGCTGTTGTCCGGCGTGCTGCAGTTCGGCTTCGGCATGCTCCGCGCCGGCCGCTTCGCCGCGTACGTGCCCTCGCCCGTCATCAAGGGCATGCTCGCGGCGATCGGCCTGCTGCTGATCGTGAAGCAGATTCCGTTCGCATTCGGCATCGGCGGGCCGGCCGCGCAATCGTTTGCGTCATGGACCAGCCTGCCGACCGCCTGGGCCGCGACGGCCATCGCACTTGTCTCGCTCGCGCTGCTGATCGCCTGGGACACGCCGGCGTTCAAGCGCTTCGGCCGGGTGCGCTCGGTGCCCGCGCCGCTCGCGGTCGTCGTGTTCGGCATCGGCGCGACGCTGGTGCTCGGCGTCGTTGCGCCGTCGGTCGCGCCGGGCGCCGCGCATCGCGTCACGCTGCCGGAGCTCGAATCGTTCGCGGCGCTCGCGGCATCGCTGAAGCACGCCGAGCTCGGCCCGAACTTCGCGCAGCTCGTCAATCCGGACGTATGGCGCGTCGCGATCACGCTCGCGGTCGTCGCGAGCCTCGAGACGCTGCTGAGCCTCGAGGCGGTCGAACAGATCGACCCGAAGCGTCGCCCGACGCAGCCGGACCGCGAGTTGAAGGCCCAGGGCGTCGGCAATCTCGTCGCGGGTGCGTTCGGCGGGCTGCCGATCACGTCGGTGATCGTGCGCAGTTCGGTGAACGTGAACGCGGGTGCGCAAAGCCGGATGTCGGCGATCGTGCACGGAATCCTGCTGCTTGCGAGCGTGTTCGCGCTCACCGGGCTGATCAACCTGATCCCGCTTGCGAGCCTCGCGGCGATCCTGATCCACACCGGCTTCAAGCTCGCGAAACCGGCGCTGTTCCGCTCGGTGCTGAAGCAGGGCCCGGCCGCGTTCGTGCCGTTCGCCGCGACGATCGCGGGCGTGCTGGCGGTCGACCTGCTGTTCGGCATTGCCGTCGGCCTCGCGTGCAGCGTGCTGGCGGTCGCGGTCGCGAACCTGAAAAGCCCCGTCACGCTCGCGCAGCACGACGACCACTTCCTGCTGTCGTTCCGCAAGGACGTGTCGTTCCTCGGCAAGGTGCAGGTCAAGCATCATCTGCGGCACATTCCCGACCGCGCGGCCGTGATCATCGACGCGACGCGCGCCGACTACATCGATCACGACGTGCTCGAACTGCTCGACGCGTTCGTCGCCGATGCGCCGCGGCGCGGGATCGCGGTCGAATTCCGCCGCCGCAGCCCGGCGCCTCGCGCGGCCGCGCGCCGCTGGCTGTTCCGCGCGCCGGCGGCCGAATGAGCGGCGCATGAAAAAACGCCCCGGGCGGCGCAAGGCCGCACGGGGCGTTTCGTATGCGTCGAGCGCTCGACGCGCAGCGCTTACGAGCGCTGCGGGTTGACCTTGTCGTCCTTCGAATGCAGCTTGTTCAGCGCCGAAATGTACGCCTTCGCGGACGCCGCGACGATGTCCGGATCGGTGCCGACGCCGTTGACGATCCGCCCGCTCTTCGACAGCCGGACGGTCACTTCGCCCTGCGCCTGCGTGCCGGTCGTGATCGCGTTCACCGAATACAGCAGCAGTTCGGAACCGCTGCCGACTTCGCCCTCGATCGCGTTGAACGTCGCGTCGACCGGCCCGTTGCCGCGCGCCTCGCCGGTCACTTCCTTGCCTTCGACCGCGAACACGATCTTCGCTTGCGGCTGCTCGCCCGTCTCCGAACGCTGCGACAGCGACACGAACTTGAAGTGCTCCTGCTCCTGCGCGAGCGCCGATTCTTCGGAGACGATCGCGATGATGTCTTCGTCGAAGATCTCGGCCTTGCGATCGGCGAGGTCCTTGAAGCGCATGAACGCGGCGTTCAGTTCCGCTTCGCTGTCGAGCGACACGCCGAGTTCCTGCAGGCGCTGCTTGAACGCGTTGCGGCCCGACAGCTTGCCGAGCACGATCTTGTTCGCGGTCCAGCCCACGTCTTCCGCGCGCATGATCTCGTAGGTGTCGCGCGCCTTCAGCACGCCGTCCTGGTGGATGCCCGACGCGTGCGCGAATGCGTTCGCGCCGACCACGGCCTTGTTCGGCTGCACGACGAAACCGGTGATCTGCGACACGAGCTTCGACGTCGGCACGATCTGCGTCGTGTCGATGCCGACGTCGAGGCCGAAGTAGTCCTTGCGGGTCTTCACGGCCATCACGATTTCCTCGAGCGACGTGTTGCCCGCGCGCTCGCCGAGACCGTTGATCGTGCACTCGACCTGCCGCGCACCGCCGATCTTCACGCCGGCGAGCGAGTTCGCCACCGCCATCCCGAGGTCGTTGTGGCAGTGCACGGAGAAAATCGCCTTGTCCGAGTTCGGAATGCGTTCGCGCAGCGTCTTCACGAGGTTGCCGTAGAGCTCCGGCACGCCGTAGCCGACCGTGTCGGCGATGTTGATCGTCGTCGCCCCCTCGGCGATCACGGCCTCCAGCACGCGGCACAGGAAGTCGAGATCCGAACGGCTGCCGTCTTCCGGCGAGAATTCGACGTTGTCGGTGAATTTGCGCGCGAAGCGCACCGCGAGGCGCGCCTGCTCGAACACCTGGTCCGGCGTCATCCGCAGCTTCTTCTCCATGTGCAGCGGGGACGTCGCGATGAACGTGTGGATCCGCGAGCTGTTGGCCGGCTTCAGTGCGTCGGCCGCACGCTGGATGTCCTTGTCGTTGGCACGCGCCAGCGAGCAGATCGTGCTGTCCTTCACCAGGCCGGCGATCGTGTGGATCGCGTCGAAGTCGCCGTTCGAGCTGGCCGCGAAGCCGGCCTCGATCACGTCGACCTTCATCCGCTCGAGATGCTTCGCGATGCGGACTTTCTCTTCCTTCGTCATCGACGCGCCGGGCGATTGTTCACCGTCACGCAACGTCGTATCGAAAATGATCAGCTTGTCTGTCATGGGGGCTCCAGGGCACTTTATACGGGGATCAAACGTAATGAGATCGCGCCACCGCTGGCGACGCTCAACAACAGACGAGGCTTGACGGAGGGCGAGAACGGTCAGCGCGGCAGGCGCGCCAAAGCTAGCGCGCGTAGCGGCGCACCGGCTAGAAGGAGGGAGAGGCGGGAAAATGCAGTCATGCCAAAGACTATAGCGGCATTCCGCTGGGTACGCAATCGGACTGCACCCGGGATGCCGGGCCGCGCCGTGCGAAAAAGGGGCAAATGAAAACGGCGGCCCGGAATCACATCCGAGGCCGCCGTTGCCGGGCAGGTTGCGCGTCAGTGATCGCGCTGCGACGAGCGCGCGGGGTTCGCCCGTCCGCGCACGGCCATGTAGGCCCAAAACACGTAGCCGGACAGCCCGTACAGCACGAACAGGCAGAACAGCATCAACGGCGGATCGGACGACACGAGCACGAACGCGACGACGACCAGCAGGATCGCCGCGAACGGCACGCGGTGCCGCACGTCGAGCGCCTTGCCGCTGTAGAACGGCGCGTTCGACACCATCGTCACGCCTGCGTAGATCGTCAGTGCGAACGCGACCCACGGCAGCCAGCCGAGCTTCATCGGCACGCGGTTGTCGGTCGCGAGCCAGACGAAACCGGCGATCAGCGCGGCCGCGGCCGGGCTCGGCAGCCCCTGGAAGAAGCGCTTGTCGACGACGCCGATGTTCGTGTTGAAGCGCGCGAGACGCAGTGCAGCGCCCGAACAGTAGACGAACGCCGCAAGCCAGCCCCAGCGGCCGAGATCCTTCAGCACCCACTCGTACATCACGAGCGCCGGCGCGACGCCGAACGACACCATGTCCGACAGGCTGTCGAACTGTTCGCCGAACGCGCTTTGCGTATGCGTCATCCGCGCGACGCGCCCGTCCATCCCGTCGAGCACCATCGCGACGAAGATCGCGATCGCGGCGATCTCGAAGCGCACGTTCATCGCCTGCACGACCGCGAAGAAGCCGCAGAACAGCGCGGCGGTCGTGAACGCGTTCGGCAGCAGGTAGATGCCGCGCGTCTTCAGGAACCGCTGGCGCGCGGCGCGGCGGCTCTCGATGGGCGCCGGGTCCTGCGCCATCACCTTGTTGCGGCGGAACGGGCGTGGCGCCTGGCCGGAGCCGTTGCGCGGACGACGCGGTTTGAATGCGGCCATCGTGCGTCCCGCCGCTTACTGTTCGAGCTCGGCGAGGATCGTCGACGACGCGTAGACCTTCTCGCCGATCGACACCTTCGCGCGGCTGCCGAGCGGCAGGTACACGTCGACGCGCGAACCGAAGCGGATGAACCCGTACCGCTGACCGCGCGACAGCGGCTCGCCGGCACGCACGTAGCAGAGGATCCGGCGGGCGACGAGGCCGGCGATCTGCACGGCGGTGACGGTCTTGCCGCTCGCCGTCTGGATCACGACCGCATTGCGCTCGTTCTCGGTCGACGCCTTGTCGATCGCCGCGTTCAGGAACGCGCCGGGGAAGTATTCGACCTTGGTGACCGCGCCGTCGACCGGCGAACGCTGCGAATGGACGTTGAAGACATTCATGAACACGCTGATCTTCAGCGCTTCGCGATTCGCGTACGGATCCTGGGTGGTCTCGACCGCGACGATGCGGCCGTCCGCCGGGCACAGCACCGCGTTCGGCTGCGCCGGGATCGGGCGCTGCGGATCGCGGAAGAACTGGACGACGAAGACGAGCAGCAGCCAGAACGGCCACGCGAAGCCGAAGCCCCCGACGGCGTGGATCAACAACGCGATGACGGCTGCAATCGCGATGAACGGCCAGCCTTCGCGCGCGATGATCGGATGAGGATAGTTCATGGGTTCGTTCGGTGTTCGGTGAATTGGTAGGGTAGCCCCCTCTCCTTGCGGAGAAGGGGCCCCCTAGGAACCGTACGTGCGAGTTTCCCCGCATACGGCTCGAGCCTACATGTAGATCAAAGTCCGACCTGGGGTCGGACCGGCTTAGTTACCGCAATTTTACCGGCGTGCACCTGCCGGTGACAGTCGGGGTGAAGCAAAACCCGGTTGGACAGAGCATCGGTGCCGCCATTCATCCGGTATTCCAGATGATGGTCATGCCATCCCGTCTCGTCCGACAGGGCACAGCCACAGTGAGCACACAACCCGCCCTGCGACATGTACAGGCTCGCCCATTGTTTTCGGTAGCGCATGGTGTCTCCCATCCGCCCCTGCCGCAATAGCTCGCCGTACTGCTCCCACTCCGGATCAAAGGGGTTGTAGCCGCCCTTGATCTTCTTGTGCCGTTTGATTTCCGTACCACTGAGGTGGTACAGCTCATTCAGCCCCTGACTACCGTCTTCGCGAACCGCTCGGACAGCGAATACCCAGTGTCGAGTTCCAACCGTGTGGAAATATTTCTTTCTCACCCAGTCAGCCCTCTTCTTCGGGTGCCGCCTCCTCGCCCACCGCCAGAGCCTCTGAAAGACCAAAGACTCCATGCGGCTGTACGCCTGCTTTGCCACCACGGGGCGGTGATACTGCGCCCACCCTCGTAGCATCGGACTCAGCAATCGAATCAAGTCCGACTGCTTTGCCGCTTTGTTGCCGCCGATCGTTTCCGCAACCTTGCGATAGAACGTCTGCACGTTCTTCTTGCTCGGTTTGATGAGTAGCGTTCCCGAGTACTTCCGGAAATTCCACCCAAGGAAATCGAAGCCTTCGTCAATGTGCACGATGCGCGTCTTTTCCTCGGAAAGTTGCAGACCTCGCTGCGCAAGGAATGCTTCAACCCAAGGCTTGACCTCGCTCGCCAGTATCTCTTGCGAGTCACCGGTGATCACGAAGTCGTCTGCGTATCGCACCGCATTTACTTTCAACTTCTTGGCTTTCGCGATCCCGAATCTCGCACGCAAGTGCTCAATCAGTTCACGCTCCAGCCCGTTCAGCGTCACGTTGGCCAGCGTCGGGGAAATGATGCCTCCCTGTGGCGTACCGGCCTCGGTTGCCTGTAGCTGCCCCTTGTAAATCAGGCCAGCCTTCAACCACTTGCGGAGGATCTCCTTGTCCATCGGGGCATGGTTCACCAGCCAGTCATGGTTGATGTAGTCGAAGCAGCCCTTGATGTCCGCCTCCAAGACCCATTGGGCCGAAGCCTTCTGAGACAGCGAGACAAACAACTGCGACATAGCGTCGGCCGTTGAGCGGTTGGCCCGAAACCCATATGAGTTCGGGTCGCTCGTCGATTCCGACACCGGCTCCAAAGCCAGCAAGTACAGGGCTTGCATCGCCCTGTCCCGCATGGTCGGTATGCCCAGAGGGCGTAACTTCCCATTGGCCTTGGGGATAAAGACTCTCCGTAATGGCAGAGGCTTGTATCCGCGCCGCTTCAGCTTGCCGACAGCTTCCCATCGGCTCTCAGGCGTGTCCCATAGTTCGCGGTCGACTCCAGCCGTTCGCGCACCTTGGTTTTGCGTAACACGTCGTACCGCGTACAACTTTGCGGACAACGTGCGGGTCAGCATCCGTTGCAGGGCTTTCACCCTGCGCCAGTCACCTTCCCGCGTTGCCTTCGCAATTCGAATCTGCATCCCTCTCACGTTCCGTTCCACGCGACGCCAATCGACGTCGTGCCAGTGGTCCGGCGCGTGGGAGAGCGCAGACCCACCCTCACGGGCAGATACTTTCATGCTGCTCTCCTGCTCAAAGAAGTGAATCCCTTCGCGGAAAGCAACACGCCCCTTGCGGGAGCGTTTTGCTCCCACAAGGGAAAAGAACAACGCTGATGGCTAAGAAGCCACCAGCAATCACAATTTCAGCTTGAGGGTTAGTCAGCCGTCTTGCGACGGTAGACCAGACGGAAGTCTGCCCGCTTTCGCGTGAGGTGATGTTTCAACCTCTGTCCGGACCATTACAGCCCGGCGTTCGCTTTCTCCGTCCTCCCATACCCGCACTGCCAACAGCGTTCCTCACGGTTCGCCTGCCAGCGCTCACGCGTTGGCAGCAATACGGGCTTACCACGTTCCCGGCATGTCACACGACCGATTTAGGTTCTGCCTCTCCCCCGGCGGTCCAGCGACGACGTAACCCGAGCTTTGAACGGGTTATCCGACCGCACACCTTTTGGTTCATGCCTGACAGCAGCTTAGGCACTTCCACTACTTACGAGGTTTATCAGCAGTTCACTTACGTTAACCATGTCGGTCAGCCTAGCTCCTTGACCCCATCGCTGCTGGGAGTCTCCACGCACGTGTCTCGCGACTCATGCATGCCCGAAACTTCCGGAGGCTACATTGTCAGAAGAGCTTCACACCCCACCGTTACCAGTGACGCATGTCTTCCTAGGCTACTGCTGGTCGTACAGCAGGTTCCCTTCACTCACCCTTACTGCTGGTGAGGCCGAACAATGACACACCGAGCTATCGCTCGTATCGCGCAACGAAGCCGTAGCCCGAAGGCGCGGGATTTGCATACTCCAATCCGCTTGGTCAGCGGAGATGAAGCCGCTGACTGGGCGGAACCTGACGGTAATCAGGTCAATGCAATGCGAAGTCCGGCGTAGTTCAGCACACCGGACATCGCCTATGGCGATACCCGGCATACCCATACCGGGTTCGTCTCGTTACCAGAAGTGCAAAGACTGCCGGGCTTCGTGAGGCCCACATTGCACTTTTCGCGGCTGGTAAGGCTCGTACTGACGCCTCCTTAACACCGCTAGTCGATGTCCCTTACGTTGGGACTGCCCGGACACGAGCGTGCGTGTCGCACCAAAGCCCGTAGGATAGCAAAAGCCGCCCGGGGCACTGCTGCCTTCGGACGGCTTTTTGATACCGACCCTCCACTCGAAGGGCCGGAACAGCACGCGGTGCTTAGTTCTTCGTCTGGTCGACGAGCTTGTTCTTCGCGATCCACGGCATCATCGCGCGCAGCTTCGAGCCGACCTGCTCGATCTGGTGCTCGGCCGTCAGGCGGCGGCGCGACTGCAGCGTCGGCGCACCTGCCTTGTTCTCGAGAATGAAGCTCTTCGCGTACTCGCCCGTCTGGATGTCGGTCAGGCACTGCTTCATCGCCTTCTTCGTCTCTTCCGTGACGACGCGCGGGCCCGTCACGTACTCGCCGTATTCGGCGTTGTTCGAGATCGAGTAGTTCATGTTCGCGATGCCGCCTTCGTAGATCAGGTCGACGATCAGCTTCAGCTCGTGCAGGCACTCGAAGTACGCCATTTCCGGCGCGTAGCCGGCTTCGACCAGCGTCTCGAAACCTGCCTTGATCAGCTCGACGGTACCGCCGCACAGCACGGCCTGCTCGCCGAACAGGTCGGTTTCGGTTTCTTCACGGAAGTTCGTCTCGATGATGCCGGCACGGCCGCCGCCGTTCGCTGCCGCGTACGACAGCGCGATGTCGCGTGCCGCGCCCGACTTGTTCTGCGCAACCGCGATCAGGTGCGGCACGCCGCCACCTTGCGAGTACGTGCCGCGCACGGTGTGGCCCGGAGCCTTCGGCGCGATCATGATCACGTCGAGGTCGGCGCGCGGGATCACCTGGCCGTAGTGGACGTTGAAGCCGTGCGCGAATGCCAGTGCGGCACCCTGCTTGATGTTCGCGTGCACTTCCTTCGCGTACACGTCGGCGATCTGCTCGTCCGGCAGCAGCATCATGACGACGTCCGCGCCCTTCACCGCTTCCGCGACTTCCTTGACCGACAGGCCTGCGTTTTCGGCCTTGCTCCACGACGCGCCGCCCTTGCGAAGGCCGACCGTCACGTTCACGCCGCTGTCCTTCAGGTTCAGTGCGTGCGCATGGCCTTGCGAGCCGTAGCCGATGATCGTGACTTGCTTGCCCTTGATGAGGGAGAGGTCAGCGTCTTTATCGTAGAAAACGTTCATGATGGTTCCTTCGCCAATTCAAAAATTCAACAATTCGTTCAGATGGAGTACTGCGGGCCGGGACATGACGGCGCACCCGGCGTGCCTGTCCGGCATCACACCTTCAGGATGCGCTCGCCGCGTCCGATGCCGGAGCTGCCGGTACGCACGGTCTCTAGGATCGCGGTCGCGTCCAGCCCCTGGATGAATGCGTCGAGCTTGTCGCTCGCGCCCGTCAATTCGATCGTGTAGGTCTTTTCGGTCACGTCGATGATGCGGCCGCGGAAAATATCCGACATCCGCTTCATTTCTTCGCGCTCCTTGCCCACTGCACGTACCTTGATCAGCATCAGCTCGCGTTCGATGTGTGCACCGTCGGTCAGGTCCACCACTTTCACCACCTCGATCAGGCGGTTCAGATGCTTCGTGATCTGTTCGATCACGTCGTCCGAGCCAATGGAAACGATGGTCAGCCGCGACAGCGATTGGTCTTCGGTCGGCGCCACCGTCAAGGTTTCGATGTTGTAGCCGCGTGCGGAAAACAGACCGACCACGCGCGACAGCGCGCCCGGTTCGTTTTCCAGCAGGACGGAAATGATGTGTCTCATGTTCGCTTCTTCCAGAATGTGTCCGTGTCGATTCACTCGCGCCGCGCGCCGCCCGGTGCCGCACCGCCCTTCGTGAAGGCGGCCGCCTCGGCCCCGGCGCGCGTCGCGCCGTTACAGATCTTCCGATCCGAGCAGCATCTCGGTGATGCCCTTGCCGGCCTGTACCATCGGCCAGACGTTTTCGGTCGGATCGGTCTGGAAGTCGAGAAACACGGTGCGGTCCTTCAGGCGCAGCGCTTCCTTCAGCGCCGGCTCCACATCCGAGGTCTTTTCGATCCGCATGCCGACATGGCCGTACGCTTCGGCGAGCTTCACGAAATCGGGCAGCGCATCCATGTACGAATGCGAATAGCGCTTGCTGTATTCGATCTGCTGCCACTGGCGGACCATGCCGAGATAGCGGTTGTTCAGCGAAATGATCTTCACGGGCGTGTCGTACTGCAGGCAGGTCGACAGTTCCTGGATGCACATCTGGATCGAGCCTTCGCCCGTGATGCACAGCACGTCGTCGTCCGGGTGCGCCATCTTGACGCCCATCGCTGCCGGCAGGCCGAAGCCCATCGTGCCGAGGCCGCCGGAGTTGATCCAGCGACGCGGCTTGTTGAAACGGTAGAACTGCGCGGCCCACATCTGGTGCTGGCCGACGTCCGAGCACACGAACGCGTTGCCGTCCGTCAGCTCCCAGGCTTTCTCGACCACGTACTGCGGCTTGATGATCTCGCTGTCGCGGTCGAACTTCAGGCAGTCCTTCGAACGCCAGCCCTCGATGTCCTTCCACCATTGCGCGAGCGCGTCGGTGTCTGGGCCGTGCTCGGCCGTCTGCAGTTGCTCGATCAGTTCCTTCAGCACTTCCTTCACGTCGCCGACGATCGGGATGTCGACCTTCACGCGCTTCGAGATCGACGACGGGTCGATGTCGATGTGGATGATCTTGCGCGGACGCGACGCGAAGTGCGCCGGGTCGCCGATCACGCGGTCGTCGAAGCGGGCACCGATCGCGATCAGCACGTCGCAGTGCTGCATCGCCATGTTCGCTTCGTACGTGCCGTGCATGCCGAGCATGCCGAGGAATTTCTTGTCCGACGCGCGATAGCCGCCGAGGCCCATCAGCGTGTTCGTGACCGGGTAGCCGAGCAGGTCGGCGAACTGGTTCAGTTCGCGCGCGGCGTCGGCGAGGATGATGCCGCCGCCCGTATAGATATAGGGACGCTTCGCCGACAGCAGCAGCGACACGGCCTTGCGGATCTGGCCCGAATGGCCCTTCGTGACGGGGTTGTACGAGCGCAGCGACACGCTCTTGACCGGCTCGTACTGGCACGGCGTCTTCGAGATGTCCTTCGGGATGTCGATCAGCACCGGGCCTGGACGGCCGGTGCGGGCGATGTAGAACGCCTTCTTGACGGTTTCCGCGAGGTCGCGCACGTCCTTCACGAGGAAGTTGTGCTTCACGCACGGACGCGTGATGCCGACCGTATCGCATTCCTGGAACGCGTCCTGGCCGATCGCGGCAGTCGGAACCTGGCCGCTGATCACGACCATCGGGATCGAATCCATGTAGGCCGTTGCAATGCCGGTCACCGCATTGGTGACACCGGGGCCGGACGTCACGAGACAGACGCCGACGTTGCCGGTGGAACGCGCATACGCATCGGCTGCGTGCACGGCCGCCTGTTCGTGGCGCACCAGCACGTGCTGAATCTTGTCTTGCTTGTAGAGCTCGTCGTAGATGTAGAGTACCGAGCCGCCGGGATAGCCCCAGATGAATTCGACGTTCTCGTCGGCCAGTGCCTTCATGAGCACGGTGGCGCCGATGGAGTCGCTATCGGGAGGGGAAAGGGGTTCCGACGTGGAGAATTCCGCGCTGGGCATGTTCATTTTGACCTTTCGAATTTTCGGCAAAAAATTGATCGGGTGCTCTCTGCCGGGCTTGTGGCTCGGGTTCAAGCGGCGCGTCCAGTTTGAAGGGCGGGCTTCTTGGGCCAGCCTCAAATGAGACCATCACTTCATGTTGCGAATCGCTGACGATAGCGGGTCATGATTGGGTCGTCAAGCAAAATATCCCGCAGCGCATCATGCGCCCCGCCCGGCGGCCCGCGGACGCTGCTCGCGCGCAACGTACCGAGCCGTCAACGGTGCCAAGTCGCGCGAAAATTTGTTAGCATCCGCGGGTTTTACGAAATTTTTCGACCTTTCACACGCCGCAGTCCGCAGCGCATACCTTTACGGAATGGCATCAGACAAGGAACTCGCCGACTTTCTGGCGGGCGTCGAAAGGCGCGCGTTCAAGCAGGCTGCGTACGCCGTGCGCGACGACGATGCGTCGCTCGACATCGTGCAGGACGCGATGATCAAGCTGGCGGAGAAGTACGGCGACCGGCCGGCGGCCGAGCTGCCGCTGCTGTTCCAGCGGATCCTGCAGAACGCGATCCACGACTGGTTCCGCCGGCAGAAGGTCCGCAATACCTGGGTGACGCTCTTCTCGTCGCTCAACAACACGGACGACGAAGACTTCGATCCGCTGGAAACGCTCGAGTCCGCGGACGACAATGCGGGCGTCGAGAGCACCGAGCACCGCCTCGAGCGGGAGCAGGTTCTGGCCCTGATCGACGAAGAAATCCAGAAACTTCCAACGCGTCAACGGGAAGCGTTCCTGATGCGTTATTGGGAAGATATGGATGTCGCCGAGACTGCCGCCGCAATGGGGTGCTCCGAAGGAAGCGTCAAGACGCACTGCTCGCGAGCCACCCACACCCTGGCGCAAGCGCTCAAGGCCAAAGGAATCACGCTATGAGCTCCGCTCCCGTAAATCGAGAACACGAATTCGCGCTGAAGGTCCGCCGCGCGCTGGACGAACGTGCCGCGGCGCTGCCTGCCGCGACCGCCGATCGTCTGGCCGTCGCGCGCCGGGCCGCGCTCGCGCGCAAGAAGCCGGAAGCCGCGACCGCGCCGGTGTTCGTGCCCGCCTTCGCCGGTGCCGCCGCCGCATACGGCACGCCGCCCGCGAGTCGCCCGCAGACGTCGTTCGCGCGCCGCCTGCTGCGCGCCTGGCCGCTCGCGCTGCTGCTCGCGGGGCTCGTCGGCATCGCGTACTGGGAAGACATGCAGCGCACCGCCGAACTCGCCGACATCGACGCGGCGATGCTCAGCGACGACCTGCCGCTCAACGCGTATCTCGATCACGGGTTCAACGCGTATCTTTCGCACGCACGCTAACAGAGAATAACGAGGGGATCGCACGGGTGAGTCAGAAACGCGGCCTGGCCGTATTTTTCGGATGCGTGATCGCGATCGCCGTTTCCTACGTCGCCACCTATTCCCGATTCAACCCGCCCGCCGCGACGGTCTCCGCCGCGGCCAGCAGCGCGCCCGCGCCGACTTCGGCCGCCGCCGGGCTGACCACCGAACTCGCCCCGCTGCCCCTGCCGCTGCCGGCCGCCAACGGCCCGCTGTCGTGGGCGCGCCTGACACCGGCGCAACGCGCGGCGCTCGCGCCGTTCGCCGATCAATGGGACGGCTTCAGCGATGCACGCAAGCGCAAATGGCTGAAGATCGCGTCACGTTTCGCGAAATTGACGCCCGATGAGCAGAAGCACCTGCAGGACAGGATGTCCGAGTGGGCGCGGATGACACCCGAGCAGCGCCGCGTCGCGCGCGAGAATTACCAGAGCGCGAAGGAGCTGTCCGCGCAGGCGCGCGAGCGTGCGTGGAAGGCCTACCAGCAACTTCCCGAAGAACAGAAGGAGCGCCTCGCCGCGACCGAGCGCCGTCGCCGGCCGAGCGTCGTCAGCGCGCCGCCGACGGTCGCCGACCGCGATGTGCGCCGCCTCGTCAATTCGCACGAGCATCCGGCGAGCAACGCCGCGGCGGCATCGGCGCCCGCGACGTCCGGCGGCGGCACGCCGCCCGTCGCGGCATCATCCACGCCGGGCACCGCACCCGCGCCTGCGACGGTCACGCCCGTCTCGCCGGCCGACGCGCCGTCGATGTTCAAGGGTTCCTGACCCGACGTGGCGAGCGCCCCCGCACCCCAGGCCCCGGCCGTCGTCGCCGCGCCGTCCGTGCGGCGACGCCTCGCCGCGATGCTGTACGAAGCCGTGCTGCTGTTCGGCATCGTGTTCTTCGCCGGCCTCGCATTCAGCCTCGCGACGCAGCAGCGCAACGGCCTCGTTCATCACAATCTCCTCGCCGCGTGGATCGCGCTCGTCGTCGGCGCGTACTTCGTCTGGTTCTGGACCCATGGTGGCCAGACGCTGCCGATGAAGACCTGGCGGCTGCGGCTCGAATCGTCGACCGGCCGTCCGCTGAGCGCCGGCCACGCGCTCGTCCGCTACGCGCTCGGGTGGCTGTGGTTCCTGCCGCCGCTCGCGCTGCATCCGCTCCTCGGCCTGTCGGTGCCCGTCACGCTCGCGCTGGCGGCCGCGTGGCTCGTCGCATGGGCCGGCGCCGCCCGCCTGCACCCCGATCGCCAGTTCCCGCACGACCGCATCGCCCGCACGCGCGTCGTCGCGATTCCGCGGTGACGCGCTGACGCGCTGACGCGCCGCGCGGTCCGCGCGACCGCGCCCCATTCCGCGCGTCGGCGCATCCATCAGACGAAACCCCTCGAAGGCGCGATCACGGCCACCGCTCACGGCTTGCCCGATCGCCGCGGGACGGTCGGTTCGGCAGATTACGCAACGCCGCTGCATTCACTGCTAAACACGCCGGAACGACAGTAATAAGAACGTCTCGTGACTGTCACGGCATGGTCACGCCCGCATGGCGCAATGCCGGTAATGTCAACCGGCGCGAGTCATGCATGGGCCAGAAAACGTCCGCGACCTCCCTGTTCCGTCAACCGCTCGGCGCCCGCGCCGTCACCGCCTTCCTGTCCGGCTCGGCCGCAACCGATGCCCTTTCGTCGCATGAGCCGACGGCCGCGCACGCCAGGCAGCACGACGACCCCGAGCCGTCCACCCATCGCTACCGCACGATCTGGCTGTCCGACATCCATCTCGGCTCGAGCGGCTGCCAGGCGCCGTACCTGCTCGACTTCCTGCGCCACAACGATTCGGAATACCTGTACCTCGTCGGCGACATCATCGACGGCTGGCAGCTGAAGAAGGGCTGGTACTGGCCGCAGGCGCACAACGACGTCGTGCAGAAGGTCCTGCGCAAGGCGCGCAAGGGCACGCAGGTGGTCTACATCCCGGGCAACCACGACGAAGGCGCGCGGCAGTTCTGCGACCTCGCGTTCGGCGACATCCAGGTGCGCGGCGAGGCATTTCACACGACGCTCGCGGGCAAGCGCCTGTGGATCGTCCACGGCGACCTGTTCGACGGCGTGATCCAGCACGCGAAATGGCTCGCGTATCTCGGCGACACGCTCTACACGCTGATCCTCGTGCTGAACCGCTGGTTCAACCGGATTCGCAGCCGGCTGGGCTTCCAGTACTGGTCGCTGTCGCAGTACCTGAAGCATCAGGTGAAGAACGCCGTGAACTTCATCTCGCAGTTCGAGACCGTGATGACCGACGAGGCGCGCCGCCGCGGCTGCGACGGCGTCGTGTGCGGGCACATCCACAAGGCGGAGATCCGCGACATCGACGGCGTGCTGTACTGCAACGACGGCGACTGGGTCGAGAGCCTGTCCGCGCTCGTCGAAACGATGGAAGGCGAGCTGAAGATCATCTACTGGACGGCGATGCGCGCCGCGCCGTCCGCAGCCCCGTCGCGCAAGGCCAAGGCCACCGCCTGACACAACTCCACTTACAGGACACATGCCGCGATGAAGATCATGATCGTCACCGACGCGTGGGAGCCGCAGGTCAACGGCGTCGTGCGCACGCTGAAGAGCACCTCCCGCGAACTCACCGCGCTCGGCCACCGGGTCGAAATGCTGACGCCGCTGGAATTCCGCACGGTGCCCTGCCCGACCTACCCCGAGATCCGCCTGTCGATCCTGCCGTACCGCAAGCTGCGCGCCCGGATCGATGCGTTCGCCCCCGACGCGCTGCACATCGCGACCGAAGGCCCGCTCGGCCTCGCCGCGCGACGCTATGCGCGCGCGCGCAAGCTGCCGTACACGACCGCGTATCACACGCGCTTTCCGGAATACGTGCAGGCGCGCTTCGGCATTCCGCTGTCGGCGACCTACAAGTTCCTGCACTGGTTCCACGGGCCGTCGCTCGCGGTGATGGCGCCGACCCCGGTCGTGAAGCAGGACCTCGAGAAGTTCGGCTTCACGAACGTCGTGCTGTGGACGCGCGGCGTCGACCTCGACATCTTCCGGCCGATGGAGTCGAAGGTGCTCAATACCGCGCGGCCGATCTTCCTGTACGTCGGCCGCGTCGCGATCGAGAAGAACGTCGAGGCGTTCCTGCGCCTCGACCTGCCCGGCTCGAAGTGGGTCGCGGGCGAAGGTCCCGCGCTCGCCGAACTGAAATCGCGCTATCCGGAAGCGAACTATCTCGGCGTCCTGTCGCAAGCCGAGCTCGCCAAGGTGTATGCTGCGGCCGACGTGTTCGTGTTCCCGAGTCGCACCGACACGTTCGGCCTCGTGCTGCTGGAGGCCCTCGCGTGTGGCACGCCGGTCGCCGCGTACCCGGTCACGGGCCCGATCGACGTGCTCGGCGGGGGCGATGCCGGCGCGATGCACGAAGACCTGCAGGAAGCCTGCCTCGAGGCGCTCAAGATCGAACGCGAGACTGCCCGCGCATGGGCCGAGCGCTTCTCGTGGCGCGCGGCGTCCGAGCAGTTCGCGTCGCATCTGAAACCGCTGCCGAAGACTGCGTACTCGCCCGCCGAAGGTGCCGCCGTTTGAAACGAGACCTGAACGACAAGACCCCGCCCCCTGCCGCGACGGCGCAACCGCATCGTCCGTTCGACGAAGAAGAGCCGCACGCCGACGCGGACGTGCACACGCACGAACCGCTCGGCCCCGACGATCGGCTCGCGCCGCTGCCGCCGAATCCGTACAAGCGCCACCGCGGCATCACGCGCGCGTGGTACGCGCTCAAGCATTCGCTGAACGGGTTTCGCGTCGCGATCCGCGAGGAGAGCGCGTTTCGCCAGGAGCTCACGCTCGCCGCGCTGATGCTGCCGATCGGTGCGTTCTCGCCGGTCCCCGCCGCATCGCGCGCGCTGCTGATCGCGTCGGTGCTGCTCGTGCTGATCGTCGAGCTGCTGAACTCAAGCGTCGAGGCCGCGATCGATCGCATCTCGCTCGAGCGGCACGAATTATCGAAGCGCGCGAAGGATCTCGGCAGCGCGGCGGTCACGGTCGCGCTGTTCGCGTGCGTGACGACATGGGGCTTCGTGCTCGGCCCGGTGATCGCACGCTGGCTCGGCTTCTGACGGCACCTGCGGCACCGCCTGCGTGCGGCGCTGCACCATGCGCCGAACGCATCGCGATCACGAAATGCGCCCGTTGTAAGGAAAGCGCGGTTTATAATCGTCCGCCAGACTTAGAACAGCAACCCGCGCCGGACGAATCTCGCAGCATCGATTGCAGCGCCCGCCAGTCCGGCACACACAGGGCCGGACGACATGGAAGCGAAACCTCCCCGCCGCACCCGCGAACGGATTCTCGAGTTGTCGTTGAAACTCTTCAACGAGATCGGCGAGCCGAACGTCACGACCACGACGATCGCCGAGGAAATGGAAATCAGTCCAGGCAACCTGTACTACCATTTCCGCAACAAGGACGACATCATCAACAGCATCTTCGCGCAGTTCGAGCAGCAGATCGAACGGCGACTGCGCTTTCCCGAAGATCACCGTCCGACGATCGACGAAACCTGGTCGTACCTGCAGTACATGGCCGACTTCATGTGGACCTACCGGTTCCTGTATCGCGACCTCAACGACCTGCTCGCGCGCAACCGCACGCTCGAGACACACTTCAAGCAGATCATCAGCCACAAGGTGCGCTTCGCGCACGACATGTGCGAGCTGCTCGTGTCCGACGCCGAAATGGTCGCGACGCCCGCCGAGATCGAAGTCATCGCCACCAACATGGCCGTGATCTCGACGTACTGGCTGTCGTATCAGTACGTGATGCACCCGCGCAAGTACAACGACCAGGACGCGATCCGCGAAGAGCTGCACCAGGTGAGCATGCACGTGATCTCGATCATGGCTCCGTACCTGCGCGGCCGTTCGCGCCAGCTGTTCGACGATCTCGTCTCCGGCAAGCTGCCCAAGCGCCAGTTCACCGACTACCTGCCGCCGCGCGACGGTTCGCCGCGCCCCGCGGGCAGCCCGGTCGCCGCCAAGCCCGCCGCGAAGGATGCGAAACAATGAAGGCAGTCTGTGTTTACTGCGGCTCGTCGTCCGGCGTGCGGCCCGTCTATGCGGACGCCGCGCGCGCGTTCGGCCGCGCGCTCGTCGATGCGGGCCTCACGCTCGTCTACGGCGGCGGCCGCGTCGGCCTGATGGGCGTGATCGCCGATGAAGTGATGGCGGCCGGCGGCCATGCGGTCGGCGTGATTCCCGAGTTGCTGGTCGACAAGGAAGTCGGCCATACCGGGCTGTCCGAGCTGCACGTCGTGCCCGACATGCACCATCGCAAGAAAATGATGGCCGACCTCGCGGATGCGTTCGTCGCGATGCCCGGCGGCGCCGGCACGCTCGAGGAATTCTTCGAGGTCTATACGTGGGCGCAGCTCGGCTATCACCGCAAGCCCGTCGCGCTGTACAACATCGATTCGTTCTACGATCCGCTGATCGCGCTGCTGCGCCACACGGTCGACGAAGGCTTCATGCGCCCGACCTACTTCGACGCGCTGTGCCTCGACGCCGAACCGGTCGCGCTGATCGAACAGCTGCGCCGCTACCAGCCGCCCGTCCGCGACAAGTGGGCGCCGGACGCGGCCAAGTAACGTCTACCGGGAGCCGCACGCGATGCCCGCACCGTCGTCCGAGCGCAAGGCCGTCCTCATCACCGGCGCGAGCCGCGGCATCGGCCGCGCGACCGCCGTGCTCGCGGCCGAGCGCGGCTGGGACGTCGGCATCAACTACGCACGCGACGCGGCGGCAGCCGAACTGACCGCGCAAGCCGTTCGCGACGCCGGCGCACGCGCGTGCGTCGTCGCCGGCGACGTCGCGAACGAAGCGGACGTCATCGCGATGTTCGACACCGTCGCGGCGGCGTTCGGTCGCCTCGACGCGCTCGTCAACAATGCGGGGATCGTCGCGCCGTCGATGCCGCTCGCCGACATGCCGGTCGACCGGCTGCGGCGGATGTTCGATACCAATGTGCTCGGCGCCTACCTGTGCGCGCGCGAAGCTGCGCGCCGGCTGTCCACCGATCGCGGCGGGCGCGGCGGCGCGATCGTCAACGTGTCGTCGATCGCATCGCGGCTCGGTTCGCCGAACGAGTATGTCGACTACGCCGGCTCGAAGGGCGCGGTCGATTCGCTGACGATCGGCCTCGCGAAGGAACTCGGCCCGCACGGCGTGCGCGTCAACGCGGTGCGGCCCGGCCTGATCGAGACCGAAATCCATGCGAGCGGCGGCCAGCCGGGCCGCGCGGCACGCCTCGGCGCGCAGACCCCGCTCGGGCGCGCGGGCGAGGCGCAGGAGATCGCGGAAGCGATCGTCTGGCTGCTCGGCGACACGGCGTCATACACGACGGGCGCCCTGCTCGACGTCGGCGGCGGCCGGTAATCGCGCCCCAAAAGGCGAAAAAACGGACCGGCTGAAGCGGTCCGTGGTCACGACACCACAAATCTCCACAATATCGTGACCATTTCAGTAAACATCCGTAACAGTTCCGTGCTCTACTAGCGCCAAGTCAAAAAACAGCCGGTCATCCGGCTGTCATCTCGCTTTGATGCGACCCTTATTGGGTCCGGCCCATGTCGCCGGACCGGCTTGACCCGACCGAGATCTTTTCCATGCCAGGAACCGCAGCGCCCGGCCGGCGACGCACGTCCGTGCCCGCTCCGGCCACGCACGCCCGATCAGCCACCGATCCCGACCTCAGCGCGACACTCCATGCCGCCGGTACGCCCGCCGTGGCCGGCACCGCCGCGACGGACACCGCCCGCGATCGCGTCCTCCGGCTCGGCTGGCGCGTCTGGCTGCTGGTTGCCGCGCTGGTCTGCGCGTACACGCTGCCGGGCGTGCTCGGCCACGATCCGTGGAAGCAGGACGAAACCTATACGTTCGGCATCATCCAGCACATGCTCGAGACGGGCGACTTCGTCGTACCGACCAACGCGGGCCAGCCGTTCTTGGAAAAGCCGCCGCTCTACGCGTGGGTCGCGACGAGCCTCGCGTGGCTGTTGCAGCGGGTGATGCCGCTGCACGACGCGGCACGGCTCGCGAGCGCGCTGTTCGCGGCGCTCGCGTTCGGCTTCATCGCACGCGCGGCGCGCAGTGCCAGCCGGGCCGACAGCTGGCTCGACCTGCGCGTGATCGGCCCCGTGGTGCTGAGCGCAAGCACACTCGTCGTCGTCAAGCACGTGCACGACATGATGACCGACGTCGCGCTGTTCGCGGGCACCGCGATGGGCTTCTGCGGCCTGCTCGAGCTCGTGATGCAGCACGTCGCGCGGACGCGCCGGATGCGGCACGGGCTGCCGGTGCGGCCGTCCGGCCGCTGGGCCGCGCCGATCTTCGGCGCGGGCGTCGGCATCGCGCTGATGGCAAAGGGCCTGTTCGTGCCGCTCGTGTTCGCGGCCACGCTCACGGGCGCGCTGGTGCTCTACCCCGCGTGCCGTACGCGTGCGTTCGCGCGCTCGCTCGGCGTCGCCGCGCTGGTGTTCGCACCGTTCGCGCTCATCTGGCCGACCGCGCTGTTCCTGCGTTCCGAGACGCTGTTCATGACCTGGTTCTGGGACAACAACGTCGGCCGCTTCTTCGGTTTCTCGGTGCCGGAACTCGGCGCGGAAAACGACAAGCCGTTCTTCATCCTGCGTGCGTTCCTGCTGCTCGGCTTCCCGGTCGCGCCGCTCGCGATCGTCGCGCTGGCGCGCGGCGCATGGCGCGACTGGCGCACGCCCCGCATCGCGCTGCCCGTCCTGTTCGCCGCGGTTGGCCTCGCGGTGCTGCAAGTGTCCGCGACCTCGCGCCAGCTCTACATCCTGCCGTTCTTCGCGCCGCTCGCGCTGGTTGCCGCGCAGGCGATCGAGCGCCTGCCGCGCGGGCTGCATCTCGCGTGGGATTACGTGAGCCGTCTGCTGTTCGGCACCGTCGTCGCGCTCGCGTGGGGAATCTGGGCGGTGATGGCCGATCCGGGTGCATCGCGTGCGGACCTCGCGCCGCTCGGCCGATGGCTGCCGCTCGACTGGACGATGCCGATCGTGCCCGGGCTCGTGATCGGCGCGCTCGTGCTGACGGTCGGCTGGCTGTGGCTGCTGCCGAAGCTGCGCACGACCGGCCTGTGGCGCGGCGCGCTGTCGTGGGGCGCGGGCGCGCTGGTCGCGTGGGGTCTCGTGTATACGCTGTTGCTGCCGTGGCTTGACGTCGCGAAGAGTTACCGGTCGGTGTTCGACGATCTGAATGCGCATCTCGCGCTCGAATGGAGCGACGGCGACTGCATGGCGAGCCTGCACGGGCTCGGCGAATCGGAAGCGCCGATGCTGTACTACTTCTCCGGTATCCAGCACACGCCGATCGACGACGCGAAGACGACCCGCTGCACGTGGATGATCGTCCAGGGCGTGCGGGCAGTCGATCCGGCGCCGGGCAGCGAGTGGAAGCTGTTCTGGACCGGCGCCCGCCCGGGCGACGACGAGGAACTGCTGCGCGTCTACGTGCGCACCCCCGAAGAGCACGAAACGCAGTGATGCAAGGCGGCGCCGCGAAACGGCGCCGTCGTCATTTCCGGAAGGCCGGCCAAGCGGCGCTCGAGCGCGCTTTCACGCGCGCCGCCCCACCACCCCGCACGTCAGAACGACGAGCCCGGCTCGCGCAGGAATGCCGTCTCCGCATCGGTCGACGTACGGCCGAGAATCGCGTTCCGGTGCGGAAAACGGCCGAAGCGCTCGACCACGGCCGCATGACGCAACGCGAAGTCGTGATAGCTCTCGCACCCGGCCTCGCCGCGAATGCCCGCACACAGTCGCACGGCCTCGCGCTGGCTCTCGTCCGACTCGTCATGTTCGAACGGCAGGTACGCAAACGCGCGGTGATGGCCGCTCGGCAATCGCGCGTCCCACCCGGCCGCGACGACGCGCCGCGCGAGCGCCAGCGCCTTCGGATCGGCGGCGAACGCACGCGGCGTGCCGCGATGAATGTTGCGCGAAAACTGGTCGAGCACCACGATCAGCGCGAGCGCACCGAGCGGCGTATCGGCCCAGCGATCGTGGGCGCCGTCGCACGCGGCGTCGAGCAACGCGCCATAGCGCGTCCGCAGCACGTCGTCGAACGCCGCACCGCCGTTGAACCACACCTTGCGCGCGTGGCCGAACTCGACCGAACCCGGCTCGCCGAACCAGAAATCGAGAATCTCGCGCGCTTGCGGATCGAGCGCCGCGGCACTGTCCGTCAGGTTGTCGATCGTCATGCAAACTCCAGTACGAGGCGCCGAGTCCGCGCGCTCTTCTTTTCAAGTTTGGCGACCCGCAGGTCGCCGATTTCCGACGTATTGCGCACATGCGTGCCGCCGCACGGCTGCAGATCGACGCCTTCGATGCGCAGCAGCCGCACGCGGCCCAGCCCCATTGGCGGCTTCACGCTCATCGTGCGCACGAGGTCGGGCCGCTCGGCCATCTCGGCGTCGGTGATCCATTCGGTCGTGACCGCATGCGCGCCGTGGACCAGCGCCGCGAGACGGCGCTCGACGTCGACGCGATCGATCGCGTCCGACGTCGCGAAATCGAGCCGTACGTAGTCGGCTGTCACGCTGCAGCCGTCGACCGGATACGGCAGCACCGCGCACATCAGGTGCGCGGCCGTATGCAGCCGCATGTGCCGGTAGCGGCGCGGCCAGTCGATGTCCGCGATCACGCGCGCGCCGGGTGCGAGCGCCGCGACGCGCGCTTCCTGGCCCGTCGCGGGCACGTGCACGGCGTCGTCGGGCGTTGCGCCGTCGAACTTCGCCTTGCGCGTGTCGGCGATCGTGATCGCGCTGCCGTCAGGCAGCGTCAGCGTGCCGCTGTCGCCGGCCTGCCCGCCGCCAAGCGGATAGAACACGGTGCGGTCGAGCCGGATGCCGTCATCGCCAATGGCCGCGACGACGGCCTCGCATTGCGTCAGATAGGCATCTTCACGAAACAGTGCGTGGGTCGTCATCGGGCGAGCCTCGTATCGTTGGGGAAGCGGACAGTGTCGCGCCGCGCCGGCCAGGCGCCCAGACGCAGATCGTCCGGCGTACGGACAGCGGCGTACCGGTCGATCAACCGGGCCGGTTGCGCATCCAGTCGGCCGTGTCGTAGAACGAATGCATGAGCCGTTCACGCAGCGGCTCGGCCAACCCGATGTCCTCCATCGCCCACGCCATGCAGCGCAGCCACTGATCGCGCTCGACCGACGCGATCGGGAACGGCAGGTGCCGCGCGCGCAGCCGCGGGTGGCCGAACCGGCTGATGTAGTGATCCGGGCCGCCGAGCCAGCCGCACAGGAACCAGAACAGCTTGTCGCGCGAGCCGTCGAGCGACGCCGGATGCAGCGCGCGAATCTCCGCGAACTCGGGCTCGAGGTCCATCAGGTCGTAAAAGCGATCCACCATTTCACGCACGCGGGCTTCGCCGCCCACGAGCTCGAACGCCGTCGGTTGCGACGGCGCCTCATCATTCACATCGGTCATACGGATAATCGGAAACGGGATAGTCGGGGCCGCCGGCGACGCTCAGGCGTCGCGCAGCGACTGCAGCGCCGGGCGCCGCAACACATTATGCAGGCTCAGCCAGCCGGCCGCACCGGCACACGCGACGCCGGCCGCGATGCCGGCCGGCACGAGCCACGGATCGACGGCGAGCTGGAAGTCGAACACGCGCGACGCGAGCACCCAGCCGACCGCAATCGCACCGGCCGACGCCAGCGCGCCGGCCAGCGCACCGACGACGATGAATTCCGCGCGCTGCACCGCATTGATTTGCGCGCGCGACGCGCCGAGCGCGCGCAGCAGCGCAGCCTCGCGCACGCGCTCGTCGCGCGAGCCGGCGAGCGCCGTGTACAGCACGAGCACGCCCGCCGCGAGCGTGAACGCAAACAGGAACTGCACCGCGCCGACCACCTGCAGCATCATCCGCTGCAACTGGGCGAGGATCGGTGCAACGTCGATCGCGGTCAGGTTCGGGTAGCGCGCGATCAGCGGATCGAGCAGCGCCGCCTGCGAGGCCGGCAGGTGGAAGCTCGTCACGTAGACGGCCGGAAAATCCTTCAGCACGGGCGGCGGCATCAGCACGAAAAAGTTGACGCGGAACGAGCCCCAGTCGAGCTTGCGCACGCTGGTGATCGGCGCATCGACCGTCAGCCCCGTCACGTCGAAGCGCAGCGTGTCGCCCGGCTTCACGTTCAGCGTCTTCGCGAGCCCGGCCTCGATCGAGATCTGCGGGCTGGCCGAACGGCCGAACCAGTCGCCTTCGACGATCCGGTTGTCGGACGGCAGCTCGGTCGTATACGACAGGTTGAACTCGCGGTCGACGAGCCGGCGCGCCTCGTCCGACGGATACGCGTCCGGATTCACCGGCTTGCCGTTGATCGCGACGAGCCGGCCGCGCACCATCGGCGCGGGCACCGCGTCGCGTACGCCGTGCGCGGCGAGCCATGCCGCGACGTCGTCGCGCTGGTCGGGCTGAATGTCGATCAGGAACTGGTTCGGCGCATCGGGCGGCGTCGACTGCCGCCAGCCGGCGACGAGGTCGTTGCGCGTGATCGCGATCAGCAGCAGGCACATCAGGCCCAGCGCGAGCGCGGTGATCTGCAGCGCGCTGGCCGTGCCGCGCCGGTGCAGCGACGCGAGCGCGTAGCGCCAGCCGACGCCTGCGGCCACGCGCGCATCGCGCACCGCGCGCGCCGCCGCATACAGCGCGAGCCGTGCGATCAGCGAGAAACCGACCAGGGCGCCCGCGAACCCGCCCGCGACGATCAGCCCGAGCTTCAGATTGCCTGCCGCGACGATCAACAGCCCCGCGAACAGCACGACGCCGAGCGCATACAAGGCCCAGGCCGTGCGCGACGCGTCGCCCCAGTCGCGCCGCAGCACGCGCACCGGCGGCACGCGGGTGAGCGGCGCGAGCGGCGGCAGCGCGAAGCCGAGCAGCAGCACGAGCGCGGCGCCGATCCCGACGAGCGCGGGCCAAGGCGTGGGCGGCGGCAGCACGACGTCGATCAGGCTGCCGAGCGCCGCGAGAAGCGCCCAGTGGCCGCCATAGCCGAGCACCGCGCCGGCGACGCCCGAGACGATGCCGATGCCGGCGAATTCGAGCGTGAACAGCGCGCCGAGCGTGCGGCGGCTCACGCCGAGGCAGCGCATCGTCGCGCAGCCGTCCAGATGGCGCCGCATGTAGCGCTGCGCGGCCATCGCGATCGCGACCGCCGCGAGCAGCGCGGTCAGGAGCGCGACGAGCGTCAGGAAATGGCGCGCGCGATCGAGCGTCTGGCGCACCTGCGGCTGGCCTTCCTGCAACGATTCGAGACCGACGCCGCGCAGCTTGCCGCCGTCGACGCGCCCGTGCGCGTAAGCCTCGAAGCGCGCGACGGCCGGTGTGTCGCCGGCCACGAGCAGCCGGTACGTGACGCGGCTGCCGTAACCGGTGAGCCCCGTCGCGGCGAGCTCGTCCGCGCGCATCATCAGCCGCGGCGAGAAATTGACGAACGAGAAACCGCGATCGAGCTCGCGGGAGATCGACGCGGCGACCGTGAACGTGCGCAGGCCGACGCGCACGGTGTCCCCCGCCTTCAGGTGCAATGCGTCGAGCAGCGCGGGATCGGCCCACACGGTACCGGGCGCGGGGATCGCGGTCGCCTTGTGCGCGGCGCTCGCGCCGGCCGGCACGATCTCGACCGCGCCGCGCAGCGGATACCCGGGCGATACGGCCTTCACGGCCGCGAGGCGCGCGGGCGCCGCGTCGCTCGCCTGCCCGCCGGCGGCCGATGCGATCATGCTCGGGAAGATCGCGGTCGTCGCGGTGCGCAGCCCGAGCGCGCGCGCCTCGCGGTCGAACGACGGATCGACGGGATGGTCGGCGCGCACGACGAAATCGGCGCCGAGCATCTGGCGCGCGTCGCGCTCGAGCCCCTGGCGCAGCCGGTCGGCGAGGAAGCCGACGCTCGTCAGCGCGGCGACCGCGAGCACCAGCGCCAGCACGAGCAGCGTCAGTTCGCCGGCGCGCCAGTCGCGCGCGGTCATCCGCGCGGCCTGGCGGATCAGGTCGTGCCAGCCGAAGCGGCCGGCATGGCCGGGCCGCCCGGCCGGCGACGGGTCAGCGTGCTGCCGCTCGACGGGGGACGGCGCCTTCAATCGCGCTTGCCCCCGATCGAGTTGAGCCGCGACACCATGTGGTTCGCCATCCCGCGAAAGCCGCCCGACACGCCGCGCCACAGGCGCGGCAGCGCCCAGGCCGACGCCGCGATGAACGCGGCGAGCAGGACGAGGAACGCGAGCGGAACGAAGAATGCGAGTGCGAGGCCGCCGAACACGAGGCCGTCCTCGGTGGACGACGCGACCCAGTTCGAGATCGGCTCGGGAGACAGGTTGATCAGCGCACGCGTGCCGGCCTTCGCGACGTGGGCGGCACCGGCGAGCGAACCGCCGGCCAGCCCGGCGACCGCGAGCACGGTCGGGTCGGCATGGCCGAGCGCACCGGCGGCCAGCACCGCGCCGGCCGGAATGCGGATGAAGGTGTGCACCGCGTCCCACAGCGAATCGAACGCGGGAATCTTGTCGGCAAGGAATTCGGTGACGGCAAGCACGGCGGCGGCGCCGATGACCCACGGCGACGTCAGGACCGCGAGCGTGTCCGGCAGATGGAGCCAGCCGACCCGCGCGAGCACGCCGGCGATCAGCACCGTCAGGTAAAGGCGCAGCCCGCTCGCCCACGCGAGCCCCGCGCCGAGCGAAATGGCTTCGATCATGGCCCTCTCCTTGCACTTTTCCGTGCGCTTTGCCGATTGATCGGATCGAGCCGGTACGACCGGCCGCGCGGCGCGTGGCGACCGGCGCCGCTGCCGAGCGCGGCGCGGCGACATTCAGGCCCGAATGCGTTCCATTATAGACAGGCTGGCACGAGGGCCGGCGCAATTCCGCAGTGCGTCACGGCCGGACAACGGCGCCGGCCGGCGCCCGGCGCGGCGGCGTCAGGCGGCCGACGACAGCTTCAGGCCGACCAGCCCGAGCACGATCAGCGACGCGCTCGCGACGCGGGCGGCGGTGAGCGCCTCGCCCATCATCACGATCCCGAACACGAACGCGCCGACCGCGCCGATGCCCGTCCACACCGCATACGCGGTGCCGAGCGGCAACTGGCGCATCGCGACCGCGAGCAGCCCGAAGCTGGCAAGCGCCGTCACGATCGTAAACACCGACGGTCCGAGCTTCGTGAAACCCTCGGACGATTTCATGCCGGCCGCCCAGGCCACTTCCAGCAAACCGGCAATCAACAACAATACCCACGCCATCTCGACGTACTCCGGATCGGATGGGGCCGTCCCCGTTGAAGCGAATGACCCGGGGTCGTCCCCGGGCGGCGCCGAGTATAACAAGAGGCTTACGGGCATGCCGGATGCACCGGCACCGGGCGCGAACGGAGATCGGGCCGACGCCTGGCGCGGCCACGCCCGCCCTGCCGCGTCCGGCCTCAGTTCGACACGCGCTTGGCGCCGCCACCGCCGATGCAGCGGTCGTCGCGATACAACGCCCATTCGTCGCACACGCGGCCGTCCTTGAACACGCACATGCCGACCTGCCCGCTCGGCAGGTTGCGGATCACGTGGCGGCCGCCGAGCTTTTCGCAATTGACCGACGCGGGATTGGCAAGCGCCTGCTGCGGCGCCGAAGGCTGCTGCCCGGGCGGCAGCGGCTGCGCGAACGCGCCGGACGCGGCAAGCGCCAGCGCACTGATGACGACGAGACGGACGGACATGGCACGCTCCTCGGTTTCGTTCGCGGAACGGTCAGCATAGCGGGGAATCCGTGGCCGGTGTGCACGGCCAGCGCATGCGGCGGCAATGTCGCGCCGATGCAACTTCACCGGCGCGACGGCCTTGCATTCAGATCATGTCACGCGGCATGCCGCGGCCGTCACGCAGCGCCGACGAGCCGGTAGCCGACGCCCGTTTCGGTGACGATGTGCTCGGGCTGCGCGGGATCGCGCTCGAGCTTCTGGCGCAGGTGCGCCATGTAGATCCGCAGATAGTGATGGCTCTCGACGTGCGACGGCCCCCAGACGTCCCGCAACAGTTGACGGTGCGTGAGCACGCGCCCCGCATGCCGCACGAGCGTC
Source organism: Burkholderia sp. RF7-non_BP4 (assembly GCF_001521935.1). Taxonomy (NCBI): domain Bacteria; kingdom Pseudomonadati; phylum Pseudomonadota; class Betaproteobacteria; order Burkholderiales; family Burkholderiaceae; genus Burkholderia; species Burkholderia sp. RF7-non_BP4. The sequence continues at coordinate 67,098 of NZ_LOTA01000068.1, forward strand.
GCGAGCAGCCGGTATTCGAGCGGCGTCAGGTGCACGATCTCGCCGTCGCGCCACACCTGGCGCAGCGCGAGATCGACGGTCACGCCGCCGAAGCCCACCTTCGGCGATTCGTTCGCGCCGCCCTGGTTGCGCCGGCGCAGTTGCGCACGGATCCGCGCGCGCAGCTCGGACACGCCGAACGGCTTGGTCAGGTAGTCGTCGGCGCCCGCGTCGAGCGCGGCGACCTTCTCCTCTTCCTGCGTGCGCGCGGACAGCACGATCACCGGCACCTCGGACCAGCCGCGCAGCTCGCGGATCACGTCGAGGCCGTCGGTGTCGGGCAGGCCGAGATCGACGATCACGAGATCGGGCTTGCGGGTCGCCGCGTCGATCAGCCCCTGCTTGCCCGTCTCCGCCTCGAACACGGCGATGTCCTCCTCTTCGAGCGCGGCGCGCACGAAGCGGCGGATCTGTTTCTCGTCCTCGATCAGGACGACGGTCAGGCTCGGTTCACTCATGGTCTGGCAATGGCTCGGAGGGGGACGATGCGCCGGGCACGTCGATTTCGTCGTCGGGTACGGCAGGCACGGCCGGCGGCGTGTCGACCGGCAGCGTGAACCAGAACCGCGCGCCCGTCACGCGGCCGTCGGGCGCGGTACGGTTGAGCGCGCCGATTTTACCGCCGTGCGCCTCGACGATCGCTCGGCAGATCGCGAGGCCGAGCCCGATGCCCGGCGTCGCCGATTCCTTCTCGCCGCGCGTGAACTTGTCGAAGATCCGCGTTTCCATGCCGGCCGGCAGGCCCGGGCCGTGATCGTCGACGTGCACGCGCACGAACGGCTGGCCGTCGTCGGTCACGCGCTCGGCACCGATCTCGATCGACGTATCGGGCGGCGTGTACTTCGCCGCATTCTCGAACAGGTTGGTGAACAGCCGCTCCATCAGCACCGCGTCCATCTGCAGGAGCGGCAGGTCGGCCGGCAGCGCCACGCGCGCGGGATGCCGCGCGAGCACCCGCTTGCACGCGGCGAGCGCGGCGCCGACGGTTTCCTCGAGCAGCGACCACTGGCGCTTGAGCTGCAGGCTGCCGGCCTGCAGCCGCGCCATGTCGAGCAGGTTCGTGACGATGCCCGTCATCCGCAGCGCCTCGTCGTGGATCGCATCGACCAGCTCGCCCTCGCGCTGCGCGAAGCGCTCGGCCGCCGCGGCGTCGCCGTCCTGCGCGGCCGCGCGTCCGTTCGCGAGCATCGACGAAAAACCGACGATCGTCGTGAGCGGCGTGCGCAGGTCGTGCGAGATCGCCGACAGCAGCGAGTTGCGCAGCCGCTCGGACTCCATGTTGACGAGCGCGTCGCGCGCGATCTCGACGTAGTGCACGCGCTCGAGCGCGAGCGCGATCTGCGCGGCGAACGCATCGAGCATCCGCAGCTGCTCGGGCACCTCGAGCTCCCGCGGGTCGCGCGACGCGACCGCGAGCACGCCGCGCGTGCGCATCGGCGCCTTCAGCGGCAGGTACAGCGCGGCGGTCGCGGGCAGCGTGTCGGTGCCGCGGCCGGCCGGCTTCTGCTGGTCGTACACCCACTGGCCGACGTCGCTGTCGAGATCCGCGCCCGTCAGCGTGACGACCGCATCGGGCTCCTCGATCTTCTGCCGCACCTGGTCCGCGCTGTCGGGCAGCAGGAACGCCACGCGCGCGCGGAACACCTCGCCCACGTGGCGGCTGCCGATCTCGACGATCTGCTCGGTCGTCAACGCCGCGCCGAGTTCGCGCGCCATCGCGTAGATCGCGCCGGTGCGGCGCTCGCGACGCTGCGCGATGCTCGCCTGGCGCGTCAGCGTCGACGTCAGGTGGCTGATCACGAGCGACGTCAGCAGCATCCCGAAGAAGGTCAGCAGGTACTGCGTGTCGCTGACCGAAAACGACATGCGCGGCGGCACGAAGAAGAAATCGAACGCGGCGACCGACAGGAACGACTGCAGCACGCCCGGGCCGCGCCCGAGCCGCACGGCCGAAAACACGACGCCGAGCAGGTACAGCATCACGAGGTTCGTCAGGTCGAGCCGCTCGGACACGATGCTCGCGACGCCGGTGATCGCCGCGCAGATCGCGGCCGCGTACAGGTAGTGGCGCGGCGGCGAACGCCGCATGCCGAATTGCGCGAACGTGTCGCGCCAGTCGCGCGCGCGCGCGTCGAGCGGCGTCGCGCGCACTTCGTCGCTCGCCGACGCACGGATCAGCATCAGGTCGACATCGCCCGCGCGCTCGGCGAGCTTTTCGCCGAACGGCCGCGCGAAGCGGCGCGCGAGCCCGACCTTCGGCGAGCCGCCCGCGACGAGCTTCGACACGTTGCGCACCTTCGCGTAGCCGATCAGCGCGGCGACCGCGTCGTCGCCGGCGAGCGTGGCCGTCTCCGCACCGAGCTCGGCCGCGAGTTTCAGCGCGTCGAGCGTGCGCTGCCGCCGCGCGTCGGGCAGCCGCTGCAGGCGCGGCGTCTCCACGTAGACGGCGATCCAGTCGGCCTTCAGGCTCGCGGCGAGCCGCGCGGCGGCGCGCACGAGCGTCGGCGCCTCGGGCCCCGGCCCGACGCACACGAGCAGCCGCTCGCGCGCCTGCCAGATGCGCTGGATCGAACGGTCGGCGCGGTATTCGCGCATCTGCGCGTCGACGCGGTCGGCCGTGCGCCGCAACGCCAGTTCGCGCAGCGCGATCAGGTTGCCCTTGCGGAAGAAGTTGCGCACCGCGCGCTCGGCCTGCTGCGCGAGATAGACCTTGCCGTCGCGCATCCGCGCGAGCAGTTCCTCGGCCGGCAGGTCGACCAGCGTGACCTCGTCGGCCGCGTCGAACACGCGATCGGGCACGGTCTCCCACACGCGGATGCCGGTGATCGCGCCGACCACGTCGTTCAGGCTTTCGAGATGCTGGACGTTGACCGTGGTGTACACGTCGATGCCCGCGTCGAGCAGTTCGTAGACGTCCTGCCAGCGCTTCAGGTGACGCGCGCCCTGCACGTTCGAATGCGCGAGCTCGTCGACGAGGATCAGTTGCGGCGCACGCGCGAGCGCGCCGTCGAGATCGAATTCGGCGAGCGTGCGGCCGCGATAGTCGATGCGCGCGAGCGGCAGCACGTCGAGGCCGTCCAGCAGCGCGGCGGTTTCGCTGCGGCCGTGGGTCTCGACGATGCCGACGACGACGTCGACACCATCCTGCTTGCGCTGGCGCGCGGCCTGCAGCATCGCGTAGGTCTTGCCGACGCCCGCGGACGCGCCGAAGAAGATCTTGAGCTGGCCGCGCCGCTGCTTTTCTTCGTCGCGCTGCAGCTTGTCGAGGAGTTGGTCGGGATCGGGGCGGTTCATGCGTCGGGAAGGCGAAGCGCGGGATTGCGAACGAGTACCGTCATTGTTGTTCCAAATCGCCGCAAAAGGCAAAGACGGCGCATGCGCCGTCGGAAAAGCGCGTCCGGCGCGGATCGGGCCGCGCCGGACGCCGGTTGTCGCACACGCTCAGTGCGCGGCCTGCGCCGCGTCGAGCGCGAGGTTCAGCTTCAGCACGTTCACGCGCGGCTCGCCGAGCACGCCGAACTGGCGGCCGGCCGTGTTCGCGGCGACGAGCTGCGCGACCGCATCCGCCGTCAGGTTGCGCGCCTTCGCGACGCGCTCGACCTGGTACGCGGCGGCGGCCGGCGTGATCTCCGGATCGAGGCCGCTCGCCGACGCCGTCACGAGGTCGACGGGCACGGGCTTCGACATGTCGGTGCCCGCGTCGCGCAGCGCGGCGATGCGCGCCTTCACCTGGTCGGCGAGCGACGGGTTCAGCGGGCCGAGGTTCGAGCCGCCGGAGCCCGTCGCGTTGTACGGCATCGGCGACGTGGCCGACAGCCGGCCCCAGAAATACTTCGGCGCATCGAACGGCTGGCCGATCAGCGCGGAGCCGACCGCCTTGCCGTCCTTCTCGATCAGGCTGCCGTTCGCCTGCGACGGGAACACGGCCTGGCCGAACACGGTCATCACGGCCGGGTAGGCGAGCCCCGTCACGACGGTCAGTACGACGAAGATCACGACGAGCGGGCGAATCAACGATTTCATGATGGTTCTTCCTTCAGGTGCGGCGCATCAGGCCCAGCCGAGCGCGGCGAGCGTCATGTCGATCAGCTTGATGAACGGGAACGGCAGCAGCACGCCGCCGAGGCCGTACACCAGCAGGTTGCGGCGCAGCAGCGACGCGGCGCCGAGCGGCCGGTAGGTGACGCCCTTCAGCGCGAGCGGGATCAGCGCGACGATGATCAGCGCGTTGAAGATCACCGCCGACAGGATCGCCGACGCCGGCGACGTCAGATGCATGATGTCGAGCACGCGCAGCTGCGGGTACGTCGTCACGAACGCGGCCGGGATGATCGCGAAGTATTTCGCGATGTCGTTCGCGATCGAGAAGGTCGTCAGCGAGCCGCGCGTCATCAGCATCTGCTTGCCGATCTCGACGATCTCGATCAGCTTCGTCGGGTTCGAGTCGAGGTCGACCATGTTGCCGGCTTCCTTCGCCGCCTGCGTGCCGGTGTTCATCGCCACCGCCACGTCGGCCTGCGCGAGCGCCGGCGCGTCGTTGGTGCCGTCGCCCGTCATCGCGACGAGGCGCCCCGCCGCCTGGTGCTCGCGGATCGTCGCGAGCTTGGTTTCCGGCGTCGCTTCCGCGAGGAAATCGTCGACGCCCGCTTCCGCCGCGATCGCCGCGGCGGTGAGCCGGTTGTCGCCCGTCACCATCACGGTCTTGATGCCCATCTTGCGCAGTTCCGCGAAGCGCTCCTTGATGCCGCCCTTCACGATGTCCTTCAGCTCGATCACGCCGAGCACGCGCGCCGCACCGTCATGCAGGTCGGCCACGACGAGCGGCGTGCTGCCGCGGCGCGCGACGTCGTCGACCGCGCGGCGCACTTCGTCCGGAAAGCGGCTGCCGTGCGTCTCGACGTAGCGGCGAATCGCATCGGCCGCGCCCTTGCGGATTTCACGGCCGGGCAGATCGACGCCGCTCATCCGCGTCTGCGCGGAGAAGCCGAGGAACGTCGCATGCAGTTGCGCCATGTCGCGCTGGCGGATGTTGAAGCGTTCCTTCGCGAGCACGACGATGCTGCGGCCCTCCGGCGTTTCGTCGGCGAGCGACGACAGCTGCGCGGCGTCGGCCAGCGCTTCCTCGGTCACGCCTGGCGCGGGCACGAACATCGACGCCTGGCGGTTGCCGAGCGTGATCGTGCCGGTCTTGTCGAGCAGCAGCACGTCGACGTCGCCGGCCGCTTCCACCGCGCGGCCCGACGTCGCGATCACGTTCGCCTGCATCATCCGGCTCATCCCGGCCACGCCGATCGCGGACAGCAGCCCGCCGATCGTCGTCGGGATCAGGCACACGAGCAGCGCGACGAGCACGGTGATCGTCACCACGTGCCCGGCCTTCATCGCGTCGACCGCGAACATCGAGAACGGCAGCAGCGTCGCGGTCGCGAGCAGCATCACGATCGTCAGCGCGACGAGCAGGATCGTCAGCGCGACCTCGTTCGGCGTCTTCTTGCGCTTCGCGCCTTCGACCATCGCGATCATCCGGTCGAGGAACGCCTCGCCCGGGTTCGCCGTGACCTTCACGACGATCCAGTCGGACAGCACGCGCGTGCCGCCCGTCACCGACGAGAAGTCGCCGCCGGATTCGCGGATCACCGGCGCGGATTCGCCGGTGATCGCCGATTCGTCGACCGATGCGACGCCCTCGACGACTTCGCCGTCGGCCGGGATCACGTCGCCGGCCTCGACCAGCACGACGTCGCCCTTGCGCAGGTCGGACGCGGTCATGATGCGGATCGGCGACTTCGGATGCGGCTCGTTGAGCTTCTTCGCCATCACGTCCTTCTTCGCGCTGCGCAGCGATGCGGCCTGCGCCTTCGAGCGCCCTTCGGCGAGCGCTTCGGCGAAGTTCGCGAACAGCACCGTGAACCACAGCCACAGCGCGATCGCGAGGATGAAGCCCGCCGGCGCCTCGGCCTGGCCGACGAGCGCCGCGATCCACAGGATCGTGGTCAGGATGCTGCCGACGTACACGCAGAACATCACCGGGTTGCGGAACTGCGTGCGCGGCGTGAGTTTCTTGAACGAATCCACGATCGCCGGACGCAGCAGCGCCGGATCGAACATGGACCGTGTTGCGGAATGTTGAGTCATTGCGATCTCTTCAATCTCTTCAGTCTTTGCAAGGTGTCGCCATGCGGGCGCGCATCACGCGCCCAGCCACATCATCAGATGCTCGACGCCCGGGCCGAGCGCGAGCGCCGGCACGTAGGTCAGCGCGCCCACCAGCATCACGGTGCCGAGCAGCAGCACGACGAACAGCGGGCCGTGCGTCGGCAGCGTGCCGCTCGTCGCCGCGATGCGCTTCTTCGCGGCGAGCGAGCCGGCGATCGCCAGCACCGGCACGATCGTGCCGAAGCGGCCGAACCACATCGCGATCGCGGTCATCCAGTTGTAGAACGGCGTGCCGACCGTCAGGCCCGCGAACGCGCTGCCGTTGTTGTTCGCGGCCGAGCTGAACGCGTACAGGATTTCCGAGAAGCCGTGCGGGCCCGGATTCGCGATGCCGGCCTTGCCCGCATCGGCGAGCACCGCGATCGACGTGCCGAGCAGCACGAGCAGCGGCGTGAGCAGCACGACGATCGACACCATCTTCATCTCGTACGACTCGATCTTCTTGCCGACGTATTCCGGCGTGCGGCCGATCATCAGGCCCGCGACGAACACCGCGAGCAGCGCGAACACGAGCATCCCGTAGAGGCCGGAACCGACACCGCCGTAGATCACCTCGCCGAGCTGCATCAGCAGCATCGGCACGAGACCGCCGAGCGGCGTCAGCGAATCGTGCATCGTGTCGACCGCGCCGCACGACGCGGCCGTCGTCGCGACCGTGAAGATGCCGGTCTGCGCGATGCCGAAGCGCGTTTCCTTGCCTTCCATGTTGCCGCCCGGCTGCAGCGCGCTCGTCGACTGGTCGACGTGCAGCGCGGCGAGCGTCGGGTTGCCGGCCTGCTCGGCGCTCACCTCGACGCCGATCGCGATCGCGAACGCGACCGTCATCGCCGCGAGCACCGCGATGCCCTGCCGGCGGTCGCCGATCATCCGGCCGAACACGAGGGCCAGCGCGGCCGGGATGATCAGGATCGAGAAGATCTGCAGGAAGTTCGCGAACGGCGTCGGGTTCTCGTACGGGTGCGACGAGTTCGCGTTGAAGAAGCCGCCGCCGTTGGTGCCGAGCATCTTGATCGCTTCCTGCGACGCGACCGGGCCCATCGCAAGCGTCTGCTTCACGAGCGGCGTGGGCACCGTCACCGGGTTGCCCTTGTCGTCCTTGACCGGGTTGCCCTGCGCGTCGAGCTTCGGCGCCGCGTAGGTGCTCGCCTGCAGCACCGGCACGTCCTGGTACGCCTTCATGTTCTGGATCACGCCCTGGCTCATCAGCAGCGCGGCGACGAGCGCGGCCATCGGCACGAGCACGTACAGCGTCACCCGCGTGAGGTCGACCCAGAAGTTGCCGATCGTCTGCGCGGTATGACGCGCGAAGCCGCGGATCAGCGCGATCACGACGACGATGCCCGTTGCCGCCGACAGGAAGTTCTGCACGGTCAGGCCGAGCATCTGCGTCAGGTAGCTGACGGTCTGCTCGGGCGTGTAGTCCTGCCAGTTGGTGTTGGTGACGAAGCTGACGGCCGTGTTGAACGCACCGTCGGCCGTCATCGCGCCGAACTGCTGCGGATTGCCGGGCAGGAACCCCTGCAGGCGCAGCAGGCCGTACAGGAACAGCGCGCCGAGCGCGTTGAACGCGATCGTGGCGATCGCATACTGCTTCCAGTTCATTTCGGTGCCGGCGTCGACGCCGGCGATGCGGTACAGCGCGCGCTCGAGCGGCCCGAACACGCGCACGACACGCGAACTGCCGTCCATCACGCCCGTGAGGTAGCGCGCGACCGGCACGGCCGCCGCGAGCAGCACGACGATGAACAGCAGTATCTGCAACAGGTTGTTCGCGTTCATTCGATGTCCTCCGCGCGCAGCAGCGCAAAGACGAGATACGCGAACAGCAGGGCCGTCGAGGCACCCGCGAGCCAAAGCATCCAGGTCATGCGCGCCCCCCGCGACCGTATTGCACGAGCTTCTCGCAACCGGCAAGCAAACCGAGGATCAGCGCGGTGAACAACACCAGTGCGCCGATGAAAACCCCATCCATTTTTGTGTTCTCCGTCGTCGAAATCGGACGACTAGAACCTTATGGGATCGCGCGTAAAGGTCGGGTCAAAGCTGATCGGGCCGGTATAAAAAACCCGTAAACGCGTGCGGCGGGAAACGGCGGGCGGGACGAAGACGGAGCGGGCGGCGGCCAGCGCCGCCCGTCGCGGTGCGTGCCGGCGTGGCGCCGGCACGAAGGGATGGTCAGGGAACGAGGATCGTCGAGCCGGTCGTCTTGCGCGACTCGAGGTCGGCATGCGCGCGGCCGACTTCCGCGAGCGGATAGCGCTGGTTGATGCTCGTCTTCACCTTGCCCGACAGGATCACGTCGAACAGCTCGGCGGTCGCGGATTCGAGATCCGCACGCTTCGCGATGTACGAGAACAGCGTCGGCCGCGTGAAGAACAGCGAGCCGCGCGACGAGAACTCCTTCGAGTCGATCGCCGGCAGCGGGCCCGATGCATTGCCGAAGCTGACGAAAAACCCGAGCGGCGCGAGGCAGTCGAGCGAGCCGATGTAGGTATCCTTGCCGATCGAGTCGTAGACGACCGGCACACCCGCGCCGTTCGTGATCTCCTTCACGCGCTGCGTGAAGTTCTCGCGCGTATAGACGATCGGATGATCGCAGCCGTGCGCCTTCGCGAGTGCGGCCTTCTCGTCGGAGCCGACCGTCCCGATCACGGTCGCGCCGAGCGCCTTCGCCCACTGGCACACGAGCAGGCCGACACCGCCGGCCGCCGCGTGGATCAGGATCGTGTCACCGGCCTTCACCGGGTACGTGCGGCGCAGCAGGTAGTGCGCGGTCAGCCCCTGCAGCATCACCGACGCCGCGTCGTCGTAGCTGATCCCGTCGGGCAGTTTCACGAGCCGGTCGGCCGGCATCACGCGCTCCTGCGCATACGCGCCCGGCGGCTGCCCGACGTAGGCGACGCGATCGCCCGCCTTGAGCGCGGTCACGCCCTCGCCGACGGCCGTCACCTCGCCCGCCGCCTCCATCCCGAGGCCGCCGGGCAGCGGCTGCGGATAGAGGCCGGTGCGGAAATAGACGTCGATGTAGTTGAGCCCGACCGCATGCTGCCGGATACGGACTTCGCCCGCCTTCGGCTCGCCGACCTCGACATCGACCCACTTCATCACGTCCGGGCCGCCCGGCTGGTCGTATCGGATTGCTTTCGGCATCGTTTCGCTCCTCGTTTCTGAATCGGTCAGGGGATGTTCGGGTTGCCGACGCCCTCCGGTGCCGATCGGTACGGGACCGGCGGCGGTGCGCGTCGTGACGCCCGATTCTCGCGCGTCACGGCCGGGCGTGCATGGCCCTGCCGTCAGCAAGGGCAATCTGGCCGGCGGCCGACTAGCAAACGTCCTGCATGTTGCGCGCCAGATCGTCGAGCAGCATCCGCGCGGTCGCCACGTTCGTCGCGACCGGCACGTCGTGCACGTCGCACGCGCGCACCAGCGCGGTGATGTCCGGATCGTGCGGCTGCGCGGTCATCGGGTCGCGCAGGAACACGACGATGTCGACGCGGCCTTCGGCCAGTTCCGCCCCGATCTGCAGGTCGCCGCCGAGCGGCCCCGACAGCTTGCGCTCGACCTCGAGCCCGTGCGCGGCGGCGATGCGGCCGCCCGTCGTGCCCGTTCCGACCAGCCTGCATTGCGCGAGCGTCTCGCGGTACTGGCCCGCGAGCGCGACGATCTCGTCCTTCTTCGCGTCGTGCGCGATCAATGCGATGCGGGGTTTGCTCATCTCCGTTTCCTTCGTGGGTCGATTGTTGTCGTATGCGTGAATGGCGGTGCGCGCGTCAGAACGTGCCCGGATACGCGCCGCCGTCGAGCAGCCAGTTCTGCCCGGTGATGTAGCCGGCGTGGACGCTGCAGAGGAACGCGCACGCCGCGCCGAATTCGGCACGCGTGCCGAGGCGCCCGGCCGGGATTTCCTTCGCGCGCCGCGCGCGCATCTCGTCGACCGTCACGCCCTGCGCCTTCGCCGACGCCGCGAGCGTCGTCGCGATCCGGTCGGTGTCGAACAGCCCGGGCAGCAGATTGTTGATCGTCACGCCCTGCCCCGCGACCTTGCGCGACAGACCCGCGACGAAGCCGGTCAGCCCCGAGCGCGCGCCGTTCGACAGCGCGAGCACGTCGATCGGCGCCTTCACGGCCGAACTCGTGATGTTGACGATCCGGCCGAAACCGCGCCCGATCATCCCGTCGACGGTCGCGCGAATCAGCTCGATCGGCGTCAGCATGTTCGACTCGAGCGCGCGGATCCAGTCGTCGTGCGAGAAATCGCGGAAGTCGCCGGGCGGCGGCCCGCCGGCATTCGTCACGAGAATGTCCGGCTGCGGGCAGGCGGCGAGCGCGGCCGCGCGGCCGTCGGGCGTCGTGATGTCGCAGGCGACGGCGGTGATCGACACGTTCGACCCGGCGCGGATCTCCTCCGCGGTTTCCTCCAGCGTGTCGCGCGTGCGCGCGACGATCACGAGATTCACGCCCTCGGCGGCCAGCGCTTCCGCGCAGCCGCGTCCGAGCCCCTTGCTCGCCGCGCACACGAGCGCGGTCTTTCCTGCGATGCCGAGATCCATCGTCGATTCCCTTATGGCGACGCGCGCCGGCGCGGCCCGGCCGCATCGCCGGACGGGCGAACGGGCGCGAACGGCCGGACACGGCGCGCGGATTGTCGTGAGACGTCGATAATATCCGGATCACGCGGCGCGCCTTGGTAAAATTGCGGCCATAAGCGGCGGCCGGCGTGGCGCCATCGCCGCCCCCGATCCCCTTTTGCCGCCAAGGCACCCCGTCATGAAACAGGACAGCCGTTTCCCGAATCTCTTCATCACCGATCACCCGCTGATCCAGCACAAGCTGACCCACATGCGCGACAAGGACACGTCGACGCGCACGTTCCGCGAACTGCTGCGCGAGATCACGCTGCTGATGGGCTACGAGATCACCCGTAACCTCCCGATCACGACCAAGCGGGTCGAAACCCCGCTCGTGGCGGTCGACGCGCCGGTGATCGCGGGCAAGAAGCTCGCGATCGTGCCCGTGCTGCGCGCCGGCATCGGGATGTCGGACGGCCTGCTCGACCTGGTGCCGTCCGCGCGCGTCGGCCACATCGGCGTCTACCGCGCCGAGGATCACCGCCCGGTCGAATACCTGGTGCGCCTGCCCGATCTCGAGGATCGCATCTTCATCCTGTGCGACCCGATGGTCGCGACCGGCTATTCGGCCGTGCACGCGGTCGACGTGCTCAAGCGCCGCAACGTGCCGGCCGCGAACATCATGTTCGTCGCGCTGGTCGCCGCTCCCGAGGGCGTGCAGGTGTTCCAGGACGCGCATCCGGACGTGAAGCTGTTCGTCGCGTCGCTCGACTCGCACCTGAACGAGCACGCGTACATCGTGCCGGGCCTCGGCGACGCGGGCGACCGCCTGTTCGGCACCAAGAACTGACGCACGCCGCCGCCGGGCCGCGCGGCCCGGCAAACCGAGCGGCCCGCCCGGCCGTTCGGCCATGCACGGCGGCCCCGAAGCGACGGTCGCCGCGTGATAAAATCACGTTCCACTCGACACGCGCGGCCCCGCGGCATCACGCCCGCCCAGACGGCCGCCGATTCAACGACACATTGGCACAATCGCCCGCGCAGCGCGCCCGGGCACGGAGAAAGGTATGGCTGGTCATTCGAAATGGGCCAACATCAAGCATAAGAAGGCAGCGGCCGACGCGAAGCGCGGCAAGATCTGGACCCGCCTGATCAAGGAAATCCAGGTCGCGGCCCGCCTCGGCGGCGGCGACGCCAGCTCGAACCCGCGTCTGCGTCTCGCGGTCGACAAGGCAGCCGACGCGAACATGCCGAAGGACAACGTCAAGCGCGCGATCGACCGCGGCGTCGGCGGCGCGGACGGCGCGAACTACGAAGAAATCCGTTACGAAGGCTACGGCATCAGCGGCGCGGCGATCATCGTCGACACGCTGACCGACAACCGCACCCGCACGGTCGCGGAAGTCCGTCATGCATTCTCGAAGTTCGGCGGCAACATGGGCACCGACGGTTCGGTCGCGTTCATGTTCGATCACGTCGGCCAGTTCCTGTTCGCGCCCGGCACGTCGGAAGACGCGCTGATGGAAGCGGCGCTCGAAGCCGGCGCGGACGACGTCAGCACGAACGACGACGGCTCGATCGAAGTGCTGTGCGACTGGCAGGCGTTCTCGGCGGTGAAGGACGCGCTCGAAGCCGCGGGCTTCAAGGCCGAACTCGCCGAAGTGACGATGAAGCCGCAGAACGAAGTCGAATTCACCGGCGACGATGCGGCGAAGATGCAGAAGCTCCTGGACGCGCTCGAGAACCTCGACGACGTGCAGGAGGTGTATACGAACGCCGTCATCGTCGAGGAATGAGATGCCGGCCGCCGTGCGCATCGTCGCGACGGCGGCCCGACCGATTTCGCGGCCGGCGCGCCTGAGCGTGCCGGCCGCCCTGTTTTCTAGTCTGCGGGGAATCCCATGAAACTACTCGTCGTCGGTTCCGGCGGCCGCGAACATGCGCTGGCGTGGAAGCTCGCGCAGTCGCCGCGTGTCCAGATGGTCTACGTCGCGCCCGGCAATGGCGGCACGGCGCAGGACGAGCGTCTGAAGAACGTCGACATCACGTCGCTCGACGCACTCGCCGATTTCGCGGAAAGCGAAGGCGTCGCGTTCACGCTCGTCGGCCCGGAAGCACCGCTCGCGGCCGGCATCGTCAACCTGTTCCGCGCACGCGGCCTGAAGGTGTTCGGCCCGACCCGCGAAGCCGCGCAGCTCGAAAGCTCGAAGGATTTCGCGAAGGCGTTCATGAAGCGCCACGGCATTCCGACCGCCGACTACGAAACCTTCTCCGACGCCGCCGCCGCGCACGCGTACATCGACGCGAAGGGTGCGCCGATCGTCGTGAAGGCCGACGGCCTCGCGGCCGGCAAGGGTGTCGTCGTCGCGATGTCGCTGGAAGAAGCGCATGCCGCGGTCGACATGATGCTGTCTGGCAACAAGCTCGGCGACGCCGGCGCGCGCGTCGTGATCGAGGAATTCCTCGACGGCGAGGAAGCGAGCTTCATCGTGATGGTCGACGGCAAGCACGCGCTGGCGCTGGCTTCCAGCCAGGACCACAAGCGTCTGCTCGACGAGGACCGCGGCCCGAACACGGGCGGCATGGGCGCCTACTCGCCCGCGCCGATCGTCACGCCGCAGATGCACGCACGCGTGATGCGCGAAATCATCATGCCGACGGTGCGCGGGATGGAGAAGGACGGCATCCGCTTCACGGGCTTCCTGTATGCGGGCCTGATGATCGACAAGGAAGGCAATCCGCGCACGCTCGAGTTCAACTGCCGGATGGGCGACCCGGAGACGCAGCCGATCATGGCGCGCCTGAAGAGCGATTTCTCGAAGGTCGTCGAACAGGCGATCGCGGGCACGCTCGACACGGTCGAGCTCGACTGGGACCGCCGCACCGCGCTCGGCGTCGTGCTGGCCGCGCACGGCTATCCGGACGCGCCGCGCAAGGGCGACCGCATCAACGGGATCCCGGCCGAGACCGAACAGGCCGTGACGTTCCATGCGGGCACGACGCTCGCCGAAGGCGACAAGCTCGTCACGTCGGGCGGCCGCGTGCTGTGCGTGGTCGGTCTCGCCGATTCGGTGCGCGAAGCGCAGCAGCATGCGTACGACACGATCAACCAGATCAATTTCGAAGGCATGCAGTACCGCCGCGACATCGGCTTTCGCGCGCTGAACCGCAAGAGCGCGTGACGCCCTGACCGCCGCCTTGCCGTCGCAAGCGGCGGCCTCCTCTGCCGGGGTTCGATAGAATGCCCGGCAGATGCCTTTTTTACGGCCCCCGCTTCGCGCGGAGGCACCCAGTTCAGACATGACCGATTCGACCTACGACGTGGCGCGCGTGCGCACGTACCTCCAGGGCCTGCAGACACGCATCGCCGACGCGCTCGGCGCGCTCGACGGCACGCCGCTCGCGACCGATGCGTGGCAGCGCGGGCCGGAAGAGCGCCTGCGCGGCGGCGGCTGCACGCGGATTCTCGAAGGCGGCCGGGTGTTCGAGCGCGCGGGGATCGGTTTTTCCGACGTCGCGGGCGACGCGCTGCCGCCGTCGGCGAGCGCCGCGCGCCCGCAGCTGGCCGGCCGCGGCTTCGAGGCGCTCGGCGTGTCGCTCGTGCTGCACCCGCGCAATCCGTACTGCCCGACGGTGCACATGAACGTGCGAATGCTGATCGCGACGAAGCCCGGCGAGGCGCCGATCTTCTGGTTCGGCGGCGGGATGGATCTGACACCGGTTTATCCGTTCGAGGACGACGCGCGCCATTTCCACCAGACCTGCAAGGACGCGCTCGACCCGTTCGGCGCCGAGCTCTATCCGCGCTTCAAGACATGGTGCGACGAGTATTTCTTCCTGAAGCACCGCAACGAGACGCGCGGCATCGGCGGGATCTTCTTCGACGACTTCGCCGAACCCGGATTCGAACGCTCGTTCGAGATGATGCAGAGCGTCGGCGACGCGTTCCTGAATGCGTATCTGCCGATCGTCGAACGCCGCATCGCGCTGCCGTACGGCGAGCGTGAACGCGACTTCCAGGCTTACCGGCGCGGCCGCTACGTGGAATTCAACCTCGTGTTCGACCGCGGCACGCTGTTCGGCCTGCAAAGCGGCGGCCGGACCGAATCGATCCTGATGTCGATGCCGCCGGTCGCGAACTGGCGCTACAACTGGCAACCCGAGCCGGGCTCGCCCGAAGCGCGCCTGAGCGAGTTCCTCGTGCCGCGCGACTGGGTCTGAGCCCGCCGCGCCCCGCCGCCCCAAGAACAGGACACGTTTTTCTGAACACCACCGCCCGCCCCGCCCCGCAGCCGCGAACGCCGTCACGTCGCATCGGCCTGCTGGGCGGCACGTTCGATCCGATCCACGACGGCCACCTCGCGCTCGCGCGCCGGTTCGCCGACGTGCTCGGGCTGACCGACCTCGTGCTGCTGCCCGCCGGGCAGCCTTACCAGAAGCGCGACGTGTCGGCCGCCGAGCATCGGCTCGCGATGACGCGCGCCGCTGCCGGCTCGCTGTCCCTGCCCGGCGTGACGATCACCGTCGCGACCGACGAGATCGAGCACGCGGGGCCGACCTACACGGTCGAGACGCTCGCGCGCTGGCGCGAGCGGATCGGCCCCGACGCTTCGCTGTCGCTGCTGATCGGCGCCGACCAGCTGGTGCGGCTCGACACGTGGCGCGACTGGCGCAAGCTGTTCGACTATGCGCACGTGTGCGCGTCGACGCGCCCGGGCTTCGACCTCGGCACGGCGCCGCCGGCCGTCGCGCAGGAAATCGCGCGGCGGCAGGCCGGCGCCGACGTGCTGAAAGCGACACCGGCCGGCCATCTGCTGATCGACACGACGCTGGCGTTCGATATCGCCGCAACCGACATCCGTGCGCACCTGCGCGAATGCATCGCGCGTCACGCGCAAATGCCCGATGCGTCGGCCGAGCATGTGCCGGCCGCCGTCTGGGCCTATATTCTTCAACATCGTCTCTACCATTCCTGATTCCATGGATATCCGCAAACTGCAGCGCGTGATCGTCGACGCTCTCGAAGACATCAAGGCGCAAGACATCAAGGTGTTCAACACCAGCCACCTGACCGAACTGTTCGACCGCGTGATCGTCGCGTCGGGCACGTCGAACCGCCAGACCAAGGCGCTCGCGTCGAGCGTGCGCGACAAGGTCAAGGAAGCCGGCGGCGACATCGTCAGCTCCGAGGGCGAAGACACGGGCGAATGGGTGCTGGTCGACTGCGGCGACGCCGTCGTGCACATCCTGCAACCGGCGCTGCGCCAGTACTACAACCTCGAGGAAATCTGGGGCGACAAGCCCGTGCGGATGAAGCTCGGCGGCGGCAAGGGCCCGAACGGCGTCGCGACGGCCGGCGAAGACGAGGACGACGAGGAAGAAGCGCCCGCACGCCCGGCGCGCAAGACGGCGGCCCGCCGCCGCTGACCCGCAGCGAGTCGTCCCGATGAAGCTTTTCATCCTTGCGGTCGGCCACAAGATGCCCGGCTGGATCGCGTCCGGCTTCGACGAATACACGAAGCGCATGCCGCCCGAGCTGCGCATCGAGCTGCGCGAGATCAAGCCCGAACTGCGTTCGGGCGGCCGCAGCGCGGAAAGCGTGATGGCGGCCGAGCGGCAAAAAATCGAGGCCGCGTTGCCGAAGGGCGCGCGCATCGTCGCGCTCGACGAGCGCGGCCGCGACTGGACCACCATGCAGCTCGCGCAGGCGCTGCCCGGCTGGCAGCAGGACGGCCGTGACGTCGCGTTCGTGATCGGCGGCGCCGACGGGCTCGATCCGGAACTCAAGGCGCGCGCCGACCTGCTGCTGCGCATTTCGAGCATGACGCTGCCGCACGGGATGGTGCGCGTGCTGCTCGCCGAACAGCTTTACCGGGCGTGGAGCATCACGCAGAATCACCCCTACCACCGCGCATGACGCGTCGTCCTCGGGACGCGCGGCGCGCGCGCTCAACGAGATAACGACACCATGCCGTCCAGCACGCCCCCCGCCCTTTTTCCGACCCTTTACCTTGCTTCGCAAAGCCCGCGCCGCCAGGAGCTGCTGCAGCAGATCGGCGTGCGCTTCGAATTGCTGCTGCCGCGCCCCGACGAGGACGCCGAGGCGCTCGAAGCCGAACTGCCCGGCGAAGCCGCCGATGCGTACGTCCGGCGCGTGACCGTCGCGAAGGCCGAGGCCGCGCGTGCGCGCCTCGTCGCGAGCGGCAAGCCGGCCGCGCCGGTGCTGGTTGCGGACACCACCGTGACGATCGACGGCGCGATCCTCGGCAAGCCGGCCGATACCGCCGATGCGCTCGCGATGCTGACCCGCCTCGCCGGCCGCGAACACGAGGTGCTGACCGCGGTCGCGGTGATCGGCGCCGACGGCGAACTGCTGCCGCCCGCGCTGTCGCGCTCGTCGGTGCGCTTCGCGGCCGCGCCGCGCGAGGCGTTCGAACGTTACGTCGACACCCGCGAACCGTTCGGCAAGGCCGGCGCCTACGCGATCCAGGGGCGCGCGGCCGAATTCATCGAGCGAATCGAAGGCTCCCATTCGGGTATCATGGGTCTGCCCCTCTTTGAGACCGCGGCACTGCTGCGCGCCGCGCGCGTCGACTTCTGAATCCCACCATGAACGAAGAAATCCTGATCAACCTCACGCCGCAGGAAACGCGGGTCGCACTCGTCCAGCAAGGCGCGGTGCAGGAGCTTCACGTCGAGCGCACGCTGTCGCGCGGGCGGGTCGGCAACATCTACCTCGGCAAGGTCGTGCGCGTGCTGCCCGGCATGCAGTCGGCATTCATCGACATCGGCCTCGAGCGCGCGGCGTTTCTGCACGTCGCGGACATCTGGCATCCGCGCCTCGCGGGCGAGCCGCAGTCGGGCACGCCGCACCAGCCGATCGAGAAGACCGTCTTCGAAGGCCAGACGCTGATGGTCCAGGTGATCAAGGATCCGATCGGAACGAAGGGCGCGCGACTGTCGACGCAGGTCAGCATCGCGGGTCGCACGCTCGTGTACCTGCCGCAGGAGCCGCACATCGGCATCTCGCAGAAGATCGAGAGCGAGGCCGAGCGCGAGGCCGTGCGCGCACGGCTGACCGCCGTGATCCCGCCGGACGAGAAAGGCGGCTACATCGTGCGCACGATCGCCGAGGACGCGACTTCCGACGAACTGGCGGGCGACGTCACGTATCTGCGCAAGACCTGGGCGACGATCGTCGCGCAAGCGCAGCGGCTGCCGGCGACGAGCCTGCTGTACCAGGATCTCGATCTCGCGCAGCGCGTGTTGCGCGATTTCGCGAACGACGACACGACGCGCATTCAGGTCGATTCGCGCGAGACCTACCAGCGCCTCGCGGACTTCGCGGGCGAGTTCACGCCGGCGGTGAGCCCGAAACTGCATCACTACACCGGCGAGCGGCCGCTGTTCGACCTGTACAACATCGAGACGGAGATCCAGCGCGCGCTGTCGCGCCGCGTCGACCTGAAGTCGGGCGGCTACCTGATGATCGACCAGACCGAGGCGATGACGACGATCGACGTGAACACCGGCGGCTACGTCGGTGCGCGCAACTTCGACGACACGATCTTCAAGACCAATCTCGAGGCCGCGCACACGATCGCGCGGCAGCTGCGTCTGCGCAACCTCGGCGGGATCATCATCATCGACTTCATCGACATGGAGAACGCCGAGCATCGCGACGCGGTGCTGTCCGAGCTGAAGAAGGCGCTGTCGCGCGATCGCACGCGCGTGACGGTCAACGGCTTCTCGCAGCTCGGGCTCGTCGAGATGACGCGCAAGCGCACGCGCGAATCGCTCGCGCACGTGCTGTGCGAGCCGTGCCCGACCTGCCAGGGCAAGGGCCAGGTGAAGACGTCGCGCACCGTATGCTACGACATCCTGCGCGAGATCCTGCGCGAGTCGCGCCAGTTCAACCCGCGCGAATTCCGCGTGATCGCCGCGCAGCAGGTGATCGACCTGTTCCTCGACGAGGAGTCGCAGCATCTCGCGATGCTGATCGACTTCATCGGCAAGCCGGTATCGCTGCAGGTCGAGTCGAACCTGAGCCAGGAGCAGTACGATATCGTGCTGATGTAGCATTCCGCCCGTTCGCCGCCGGCCTCGCCGCGCGGCGAACCGTGCGGCAAGCTCAGCCCTGATCCGTAGGGTTATAGCTCCAGATCACGAGCCCCCAGTTTGTCGATTTGATGTCGGGAAACCTCTCCCCCGCGTTGAAATAGCGCCGCCCCTGTTCGCTGCCCAGTGCGGGACTGACCCACCATCCGCTCTGCGGCACGACGTCACCGGGCCTCGCCTTCAGCTTCGCCGAGGCATTTGGCCGGACAGGTTCGCTCGAACCCGATGTAACAGGACACCATTCCACGGCGAGCTGGTTTTCCGTACTACCTGCGGCAACCACCCGGCGAGCCTCCGGCGTATCGTCGAACCGCGTCCGAAAAGTCGTCTCGCCCTGTTGTACGTCACCAAAGGTGCCCCCCAAAAAGCGCACGCCCGTTAGATCCGCCCCTCTGAAATCGACCCCGCTCATTTCGCAATTCTCAAACACGGCGTCAGTCAGTCGCGCGGCGTCAAACCGAGATGCAGTGAGTCTGCACTCGACGAAACGAGTTGCCACGAAATCGCATCGCGTTGTCGTATTCCAGCGCCACTCGTTTCGCTCAGCCAGGACCCCGGAAAAATTGCATTCCACGAGCTCCGACGAATTCAGACTTCCCTCTGCCATCGTCACACCGGAAAGATCGCTATTGCTCAACTTGGCATGCTCGATGAACGATTGCCGGAATCGCGCATGGCGAAAGTCGACACCCGCGCCGTAGACCGGGAGCATTTGCGCCAAGTGAAATCCGCACCTTTTGAAGGAGACGCCGTCCAGAATCGCGTATTGAAACCCGACTTCATCAAATTGCGCTCCATCGAACGTAGCAAAGGCGAGATGGCTGTAGCTCAAGTCGAGATTCGCGAGCTTGGTATCCGGGAGCGATGCTCCTCGAAGATCGATCGTCGGCGATCCATCCAGTACATGGGGCAGCGAATCGCACAGAGGCACCCATTCATCCTCCGGCAACGCGCCCTTGATCGCATCGAGTAGGTCCTTGTACTTCCCGACGTTCCATCGATCGCGCAATTCCCGCACTTCGGCGGCGTTCATCTGCATCCAATTTCTCCGGACAATTTTGTGATTACCTTGGCAATTTACGCGCCATCAATTTTCCGCTTCGGCTCGTCACCACTTCATAGACTGCCTCCACCTGCTCCGGCTTAATCCTTCCTGGCACTGCAATTTCCACCTCGCCGTGTACAGCGTTTCCGCCAAAGCTGCCGTCGGGCTTTCGAACGCGGCCTTCAAGTGCAGCATTCACGTCATAGCCCTTCACATTCTTCAGTTCGATCACAAATCCGCCTTCATCAGCCCACAAGATCGCACCTGCCTGACCGTCGGGTGTCATCAGCATGACCGTCGTCCCACGAAACGCGCGATCATGCGCACCGCCCGCATGTTCGACCAGGTCAATATTGTTGCCTCGTCCCGGCAGACCCTCTTTATAGATCTTTGCTGCGACCTCTTGGGCGGATATCTGCGCGTCGACGCCGAGCGTGGCCCGGTCGGCCCCGTGATACAACTTGTCATAGAGTAACGGCTTGATCTTTAAGCCGTTCACCACCGCATACTCTTCACCCGGTGTATGTACCTCCTCGATTTTCACGTTTGGCTGACCGGGCGGCGGCGGTGGCACATCCGGCTTGTCCTTGCGCACCGGCGCGGACCCTGTTCTCGAACTTCCGCCCCCGCCCTCAGCACGGTGCGTTGCAGGATCGCGAAGCGTCGCACCAGGCGTGTCATGGATCTCCTGCTTGAGCGGCGCAACGGCCTGCGGCTTCGTCGTCGTCACGCCTGCGGATACCACGTGGCTGTCCTTGGGTGCCTCCTGTGCCAGCAACCGGTCGAGACGCTGCTGCAACTCCGCCACGGCCCTCGGAATCTGCTGGATGCCTTCCTGCTGTACAGCGTAGAACCGCTGCTCCCACATTGATAGCTTCTGGATCAAACGCTGAACCGACTCGAGATGGTCTGCGATCCTGACATGCAACACACGGGCATTCAGAAGCTTGCTGCGGACTTCCTGCACGATACCGATCAGCTTGCCCGTGGTCTGCTGAAGAATTTCGAGCAGCGACTTTTCATAGTTGGCAAACTTCACACCCTTCAGAAACTCCAGGATATTGCCTTTGACGAACTTGTTGAGAAAGCGGACCATTTCCGCCAGCTTTCCCGATTCCTCGATCAGCATCAGCATCACGGCACGCAACGCCGCCGCGAGTTCGTCACCCATGATGCCGGTGACCACCGCGCCAACACCCGCGGCAACCGCACCGGCAGCAGCCATCACGAGCGGCAAAGCCAAGGCAATCAGGCACGCGCACAGCAGAATCCACTCCGATACTTCCTTGCGTCGCTCCGGATGCGTGGAAAGACGAATGATGATGGCGACTGCATCGCGCGCACTCGTGACGATGATGACGCCCGGCACGAAATTCGCGAGCATTTCAGCGACGATCACGGAGAACGGCCGGTCCGGAACGAATTCGCCCAATAGGAAATCCTTCAGCCAGTTGAAGGTAGCGGCTGCATCCCCCAGCACCTCTTCCCAGATTGCGTCCAACAGACCGCTGCTTGACGATTCGCTCATGCTCTCGCACCCGGATCGATATCGTTGGAATTACCTGTGTCGACCACAGGCTTTGCTGTGACCTTGATCGACTGAAACTGGCTCCAGTCGGAATCGGCCCTGATGCCGACTTCAGACTTCGGCGGACTCTTGTCTGTTAGGTATTGGACTTTTGCGCTAGTGCCGGCCGGTACGCCACTGATCTTCGCATAGCCGTCTGCATCCAGTACGCCATGTTTGACGGAACCGTCACTCAGCGTCATTTTGTATTCCACACCAGGGCTAGGGCGACCGTAGGGATCGACCAAGCGGAATTCCAGATCGGTCGGCGCCGCTGCACCTTGGGGTAGATGCGGCATGACGAAGTTTGTGCTCGCCGGCCCAGCGAAGGTGTGTGACGCGCCTTTCACGTCGATTTTCCCGGGCGCATGGATTTCAACATCGCCACCTTTGATCCAGATATACGCACCGCCGCTCGTCAGCAGAATCCCCTGATCGGCCGCGATCTCGATCCGATCGGTTGCGGACACAACCTTCACCGCCTTCTGCGCGGTGACTTCGACGTTGTCCGACTGCGCCTGAATCTCGACCTTGCCCTTGCCCGCGAACAGCTTCATCCCAGCGTTCTGCGCGAACAGGCTCAGCTTCTGCCCGATGCT
>NZ_LOTA01000069.1:0-6331 GCF_001521935.1 Burkholderia sp. RF7-non_BP4
GCGTTCTTCTGGCTGGCCGTCGACACGAAGTCGTACAGGTGTTGGCCGTCGAGATTGATCGTGAAGTGGCCTTCGACTACGGGCGGCTTCTCGTCTTTCTTCTGCGCGAAGATCGCGTCGCCGATCATCTTGCCGATGCGCTCGCCGAAGTCGTGGCCGAAGTAGCCCGCGATCGCACCGCCGATCGCGCCCACGGCAGTGCCGGCGATCGGCACCACCGAACCGGCCGCAGCACCTGCGGCCGCGCCCAATGCCATGCCGCCCAGACCACCGACGACGCCGCCCGCGACACCGACGTAACCGGCCTTCTTCTGGTCCGGTGTCATCGAGTCGTTGTTCGCGATGGAGTACGCCTCGATGCCGCCCATGACCGCTTGTAACGGGGCACCGAAGCGGCCCACCAATCGTGCGCCGGCCGCGAAGCGCGAACCGAAGGTCGCGGCCTGGGCGGCGGTGGTGCCGAGCGCTCCGGCCGATGCGGCGGCTGCGGCATCAGCGGCCGCAACTCCGGCAACCGGCGCCGCACCGAACCCGCCGCGCAGGATGCTGATGGACGCCGCGACACCGAGCGCGGCCGACAGCGTCTTCAGGCCGAGCGTCGTGCCTTCGATCGCGGCGGTCAGCTCGGGATACTTGCGCGCGTAGTCGGTGAGGTTCGTCGCCACGTTGCCGAGCTTCTCGTCGAAGCCTTCCAGCGCCTTCTGGCGCGCAATCTGGCGCTCGTTTTCGAGCTGATCGGCCTTGAACGAGGCGGTGCCGGCGATCGTCTCGAAGTTGCTGTCGACCGCCATCTTCGGGTCGAACACCTGAGACTCGACCTGCTTCCGGTAGTCTTTTTGACCCATATACGCGACTGCCGCACCGAGCGCCTGGCGATCGTGGATGATCTTGCCGATCGACGTACCTTCGAGCAGTTGGACCTGGCTCTCTATGATCTCTTTGCGCTGGCTCTCAGGCGCGGTCGCGAGCTTGGTCTTCAGGCTCTGATAGCGCTTGTCGCGCGACATCACGTTTTCGAGGATGCCGACGAACGCGTCCAGCGCGTTCACACCTTTCGCGCGCGACGCGGCGAGACTGCCGGTCAGGTCGATGCCGAGCTTCTTCGCCTTGATCTGCGTGTCCTGGGAATTCAGCTTCTCGAGCAGGTTGACCAGGTTGTTACCGGCTTCATCCTTCGTGCCGGCCGTGATCACCGATGCCTGGTTGGCAACGACTAGCTTGCCGAAGTCCTGCAAGCCCGACATACCGGCGAGCTTTGCCATGGCCATCTGCTGCGGGAGCCACTTCGACATATCCTTCAGCTCGAAGCCGCCAGCCTGGCCGCCCTTGAGCGCCATGTCGAGTGCGCGCGGGATGTCGGCTTCCTTGATCTTGAAGTTCTGCATCGCACGGATGGCGATGTTGCCGAGTTCGTTCGGGTCCGCGCCGGTGGCCGTCGCGAACTTTTGCAGGGTCGGCAGCATCTTCATCGCGGTTTTGTCACTGACCGCGCCGGACGCGAGCAGGTTGTCGAGCGTGTCGGCCGCCTGTTCGCGCGAACCGCCCCCCGAACGTACGGCCGTCACGATCGCATCGTTCAGCTCACCGACGCCCCGGCGTCGACCGGCGACGTCGCGATCGGAGAACGCGGTGTTCGCCATCATGGCGAGCCGGCGGTCATAGGCCATCGTCTCGCGCACGGCAGGGGCGGCCACCATCACGCCGGCAGCAGCGCCGGCCACGACGCTGCCGGCACGCCACATCGCGCCGACCGCACGACCACCGCGCGCGAGCCGGCCTTCCGCCTGCTCGGTGCCGCGCAGCTCGCGGTTCAGCTCGGCCACACGCGTACGCAACGCAGCGAACGCGCGCGCCTGCTCGGCGGCCGACGCGAAGCCCGCGCGCTGGAGACGGTTGTAGGCGGCGACGGTCTGGGAAATTTCCCGGCGAATGGTCTGTTCGGAACGGACGTCGAGTTGCGAGCGGGCGGCCGCCAGGCGTTGCGAGCCGGTCAGGATGTTCCGGTTCGCCTGGGTGTAGGCCGCCTCGGTCTGATGCACATTTCGCTGCACGGCCTGCTCGGCACGGGCCGATTGCGACATGCGCACGTCGTACAGCATGCGACTGGTCACCACGCTCACGCGAGACGCGTCGGCATACGTCTGGGCTGTCTGACGCACCGAGCGCTGTACGTTGCGCTCGCTTTGTTGTGCGGGCGTCGACACCTGGTCGCGCATCCGCACGGTCAATCCAACTTCGAGATCCCGGCTCACTGTTTTTTACCCTTCGGACGCTTACGCCTCATACTCTTCACGGTGCGCGTCGTGGTGCCGGGCACCTGCTGGCGAGGATTCTTGCCGCGAATCGTTGCGATCGCGGCAAGATATCCCTCAAGTTCCGGCTCGGTCAGGCTCCGGAACCGTTCTTCGCTGACGCCGTATTCGGCAAGGACGATTCCGGCGAGCCGGTAGTTGCGGCGGCCGGCTTCGGCCGCTGCCGCTTTTTTTTAAGTTCGTCCTGCGCCTTCATCATCACGTCGTAGTCGCCGTCGACCGCTGTCATGAGCAAATCGTCGGTGATGGCTTCCTTCGGGATCGTGCCGAGCGAGACGAGACAGCGCGCGAGCATCGCGACGTTCACGCGCATGTTCGACACACCGCCGCCGATGATTTCCGGCTGTTCATAGACTTCGATGTTCTCGCCGATCGTACCGAGACGAACCTCGAAGTCGTAGTGCAGCTCGCCGCTGCCCGGCGGATATTCGACGCCGTATTCCAGCGAACCTTTTTCGGTGTTGATGCTCATTCATTCACCCGTCGAGTCGAGAAGATGGTGAGGTCGCGGCGCGCCTCGTTTTCCACGCTGTACTGGTCGCCCATGTCGAGCGTGACGCAGTCGTAATAGCTCACGCGCTGGCCACTCGGCGACACGGGGAACTGGGTCAGCTTGCCGCCTTCCATGTTCCACCAGTCGATTTCGTCGCCCCCGAGCGGAATCACGACCGTCACCTTCAGCTCGTGTTCCTCGACGCCACGCGCGAAGCCCTTGACGCGCCCCGTCCGGTTCATCGTCTTGACCGGCTTTTTGCCAGTCTTCGACGTCACCGAGAAGGTCACGACCTCGGCCTCCTGGCCGTCGACTTCGAGCACGATCGCGCCAACGTATTCTTCCAATGCCATGACTGGCTCCTATAGTGTTGCGAAGGGTGTTACAGGATCAGGTCGATCCGGCCGGCGAACACGTGCAGCCCGTTCACGACGTCGCACGGAATTGCCGCATCGAGCTGGTTGACGTCCTGCAAGTCACGTTCGACGATGAGGTTGTTCTTGTTCGCCTCGACGTTCTCGACGATTTCCAGCTCTTCGCACTTGTACGCGACGTCGAGCAGCTCGCTACGCACCTTCGGCGGCGTCTTCTCCGACAGCTTCTCGCGCGGGAAGCGCAGCGCAATGCGTTGCTGACACGCCTTGCGGAAGTAGTCGAGCGAACGGATCGTCGTGATGTCGAGCAGCGCCGGATCGTCGATGCCCTGCGCATCCTTCGTGTATGTCGTGATCGACCGCACGATCTGCACGACGTTGCCCGGGCCGATCTCGAAGGGCGTTACGCCGTTGTGCAGCGCCTTCTCCTGCTCGGTGCGTCCCGGCTGCGACGGGATCGGCGTCACGTCGAGGCCGGTCAGCGCGAGCGTGTTCAGCGGCCGCGCCGGGTCCGTCTCGCTGGAAATGACGGCGGCGTAGGCGGCGGCGATCTCGGCCGACAGGCACACCGAACCCGGATGCCAGCCGATCGTGATCCGGCCCGCGTCGAGGTCACCGGCCAGCGTGGTCGCAGTCGCAAGGGTCGCAGGCGTGCCGGCGACACCGACAGCCGGACGTTGTTCGAGCGCGCCTGAAATGCTGTCCAGATGCGTACGCAACTTCGTCAGCGAATCCGTCGTCGGCCAGCACGTCGCATACAGGTTGTACTTCGCGCCGTACACGGCCGCGAGCGCCGGGGAAATATCCGGATCGTTCAGCCCGCCCGCGAGCGCCGTAACCGTCGCCTTCACGCCGGCCGCCTGGTTGAGCTGCGACAGGACGATGTCGTTGCCGAATGCGCCCTTGTTCTTCATCGTCAGCGTCACCTTGCCGTTGACGGAGTCGGCCGTGACCGGCAACGCGGTCTTCTGCGCGATCTGATCCTTGAGGCGTGTGGCGATCGTCGTTTCCGTATCGTCCGCGTAGACGGCGATGTCGACACGCGTGTTGCCGATAAACAGCGCGAACGCACCGTCGGCCGTGGCCGGTCCCGTGAATTCGACCGTGCCCTTGGCCGGCTGGCCAGCCTGCGCGTCGTCGACCGCGATGACCGTCAGGCTCACATACTTGTACGCCTTGATCGCAGCGACGGCCGCGATGTGCGCGAGCGATCCTGCGCCGAAGTACAGCGCCGCCTGGTCGCCTGAGAACACGTCGACCGGCTTCAGTGCCGGGACAGTGCCGTCAGCGGTACGCTGGCCGACGATGAGCACGGTCTGGTCGTTCGCCGGCAGCGTGCGCACGGCGAGCTTCGTGTTGTATTCGAAATACTTGCCCGGCTTGCGGATACCCGACGGGATCGTGTCGAACGAGATGTTTTTGCTTGCCATCGGTTAGGCTCCTTTCGCGGCCTTTTTGGCACCCGATTCGACTGCGGGACTCGGCGCGACGTCGACGCTCGATTCCGCGGCCGGCTGGTTTTCTTCGATCAGGTCGCCTTCGGTGACGCGACGTTGGTAATACGCGGTGTCCGGCACATCGACGGCTTCTTCGTCCGTGATGTACTGGCGCGATGCGTGTTCCTTCGGGACACGCAGCCCGGAACGGGCTTTCACTTTCATGGTTGCTCCTTCATCTCAATGCGATCGACAGCGTCGGCCGGCCGATCGGTGCCAGGTTGCAGGTAGTAGCGCAGCAGCGTGGAGTTCCAGTCCGGCGTCGGCGGATCGAGCTGGCCGTCGTACCGCTCGAACACCTCGCCGAGCGGCCCTTCGACGCTGCCTTGCGGGAACGCGCCGACGAACAGCGTGTCTTCGACCCACGCGGTGTGGAATTCCAGTGCGTAGACCGACATCGCGTCGCTGCGAACCTTCGTGTTGAACAGCGTGCGAATCGCGCCTGGCGCGAAATGTCGAATCGGCAGGCCCATGTCCTGCTGGTTCAACAGATGCCGCACGGCCGAGATCAGCAGGTTCGTGCCAACCTCGATCTGCGACGGCCCACCGTGCCGGCTCGTTTCCTCGTTGCGCACGCTGCGCGCGCCGACCATCACGACGAACGTCGCCTCGGCCTTCCACTTCGAACGACTCGTCGCAACGGGATCGGTGCGCTTCACACCGCCGAATGTCACCCACGCGGCCGGGAAGCGCCGCACGACGGTGTCCAGCTCTTCGTCGTCGAACTCGCCGCCGTAGGTCTTGACCTCGGTGACCATCTTGCCGAGACCGCGCGTGAGGCGGTCGACGACGCCAAGCTCAACAGCGGTGACAATCGGAACGTAGGGCATGGCGTTATCGGTTGTCGCGCGCGAACACGCGGGTACCGGTCACGAACTGGACCGAGTTGTCGGGTTGCGGGACCGATCCCGTCGTCGTCGAGCCGAGCGTGACGTCACCCGATGCGACGAGCTTCAGGAACGCGATCGCCGCCTTGTAGCGCTTGTCGATTTCGTCGGTCATGACGGTTTCACCGCCGCACAACCGATAGCGCGCGATGTCGCAGCAGATTCCCGCAAGCATCTTCGGCTGCGGTTCGAGCGGCAGCGCGTAGCGGCCGGCCAGATACGTATCGATCTCGGCGGATGCTTCGTCGAGCGCATCGGACAGCACGGCGGCGTTCACGTCGCCGGTGCGCTCGCGATCGGACAGCGAGATTGCCTCGCGCTGCCCGAAGCGGTTCACCATGAATTCGACGGTGGCGAACATGGTGCGTTAGCCCTTCTTGCTGGCCGACTGTACCGACTTGCCGCCGGACTTCGCGGCGTCCTGCTTGGCTTCGAACGCCTGGATGCGTGCGACCAGCTCGTTCTCACGCGTGACCAGGCCGGCGAGACGCTCGTCGAACTCGGCAACGCGGCGTTTCAGGTCCGCTTCCGCCGCTTCGAACTCGGTTTCGGCGGCCGTCAGATCGGCCTCGCGCAGCTTGATCGACGCTTCGCGCTGCGCCAGCTCCGCTTCGATGTCGGCCAGCGCCAGCGCTCGCTTCGCGTCGTCTTCGCTCACGTCGGGCGTCAGCGTGTCGGCGTTCACCAGCGCTGCCGTCACGTGCGGGGCGTCGTGATGCGGGAGCGCCGCCGCTTCCGCGTCGCTGAGATGGATCGCCGTGTCGACCAC
>NZ_LOTA01000070.1:0-4197 GCF_001521935.1 Burkholderia sp. RF7-non_BP4
ATGGAAGAGCGTGACGCGCATCTGTTCGCCGACATGAGCAAGCGCAAGCGCGCACTGCTCACCCTCGACTGGAACATTGTCGCGCCCGCGAACGCCAGCGCCGAAGAGAAAAAACAGGCTGCGCAGTTGGAGGAATGGTTCACTGACCTCGCGAACCTGGACGACGTGCTGTTCGATCAGATGGACGCGATCGGTCATGGATTCTCGGCGCAGGAAATCGAGTGGCATCAGGTCGAGAAGGTGTGGCTCCCGAAAACGCTCACCCACCGGCCGCAGCGCTGGTTTCGCACACCGCTGTATGACGGCAACGATTTGCGCTTGCGTGACAATTCGTCCGATGGCGCGCCGCTCTGGCCGTTCGGATGGCTGGTCCACAAACATCGTGCGAAGAGCGGGTATTTGACCCGCGCGGGCCTGCATCGTGTCCTGGCATGGCCGTACCTGTTCAAAACCTACGCGGTGTCGGACCTCGCCGAGTTCCTCGAAATCTACGGCTTGCCGCTGCGCGTCGGTAAGTATCCGCCCGGCTCGACGAAGGAAGAGAAAGCCACGCTGCTGCGCGCGGTCGCCGAGATCGGTCACAACGCCGCCGGCATCATCCCGGAGGGGATGCTGATCGAGTTCACGGAGGCCGCCGACGGTTCGAAAGACCCGTTCGAGGCAATGATCAACTGGTGCGAGAAGAGCGTGTCGAAAGCGATCCTCGGCGGCACGCTCACGTCGCAGGCCGACGGCAAGACGTCGACGAATGCGCTCGGCAAGACCCACAACGAGGTGCGACGCGACCTGTTGACGTCCGACGCGCGTCAGGCGCAGCGGACGCTCACGAACCTCTGCTACATGCTGTCGGCGCTGAACTTCGGCGCGTCCGATCCGCGCCGCTGTCCGCGCTTCGAATTCGACACCCGCGACGCCGAAGACCTCGCGCTGTACGCCGATGCACTGCCGAAGCTGGTCGGCGCTGGCGTCAAGGTGCCGCGTCAGTGGGCGCAGGACAAGCTCATGATTCCCGAGCCGAAGGACGACGAGGACATCCTGTCGGTGCCCAAGCCGCCGATGGGGCTGCCGCCCGAGGAACGACCGGACGAGCAGCCGCGCACCGCGAAGATGCGCTATCGCGCCGTGCTGCGCAACGCGGCCGACGAAATTGTCTATCCCGACCAGGACGAGCTGGATCAGACAGTCGCGGCGCTGCCGGCCGACGAGATCACGGACTCGTTGCGCGCGACGATCGGGCCGGCGATTGCCGCGCTGCGCCGAGGCGCGACTCCGGATGAAGCAATCGAGATGCTGCTTGAAGCGCAGCCCGAGATGGACGACACGGCGATGCAGGAGTTGCTCGCGCGGTGCATCTTCGTGGCCGATGTGTGGGGGCGGCTGAATGGCGGTTGATCTCGGCTACGCGATCGGCCTCGAACCGGAGAAAGCTATCGCCTACTTCGAATCGAAGGGCTACAAGATCGGTTTCCGCTGGCAGGACGTCGCCGCCGAGGCGCATGCCAAGGCGTTCACGGTAGCGGGCGTGATGAAGGTCGACGTGCTCCAGGACATCCGCCAGGCGCTCACGACGTCGTTAAAGAAGGGCACGACGTTCGGCGAGTTTAAACGGCAGCTCTCGCCGGTCCTGGAAAAGAAAGGCTGGCTCGGCCAGGGCATGATCGTCGACCAGGACACCGGCGAGATCGAAGGCAAGCGCCTGACACCCCGCCGTTTGCAGACGATCTTCCAGACGAACATGCAATCGGCCTACATGGCCGGCCGGTACGCCGCGCAGCTCGAACAGGTCGACACGCATCCGTATTGGGAGTACGTCGCCGTCCTGGACAGCCGGACGCGCCCAGCGCACCGGGCGCTGGCCGGCGCGATCTACCGATACGACGATTCGTTCTGGCAGACGTTCTATCCGCCGAACGGGTTCCGCTGCCGCTGTCGTGTACGGACACGCACGCGGGCCTGGGTCGAAGACAAACACGGCCCGGTGTACGACAGCAGCGGTCGTCTGGTCCAGGTCGAAATTGTCGACCGATCCGGCACGAGGCGATCGGCGCTGGCCTATCAAGACGCGGTGACCGGACAGAAACTGCTACCCGATCCGTGCTTCAGCTCGAACCCCGGCGCGCAGTGGATGAAGCCGTTTACGCCGCCGCCGGCCGACAGCCTGCCGCGCACCTTTCCGTCCGGCATTGAGCTGCCGACGTTGCCGACGCCGACCCCGGTGCCGGCGTCGAGCTTGCTGCCGGCCGGCCTCGCGCCCGAGCAATATGCGCAGGCGTTCCTTCGGGAGTTCGGTCTGAAGCAGGGCCAATCGAAGGTGTTCGAGGATGCCACGCGTTCAGCCGTCACCATTTCGGACGACCTGTTCAAGACCGGCGACGGCAGTTGGAAAGCGGACAAGGATGGGCGCGGCGCGTATATGTCGCTGCTCGCCCGGGCGATCCAGGAACCCGACGAGATCTGGCTGCGGTGGGAGGAAAGCCGCGCGCATCCCGGGACGTGGTTGCTCAAGCGGCGCTACATCAAGTCCTGGTTGATCGACGACCAGGACGGCGCGCAGTACGGTTTGAGCGTGTTCGAGCTGGGCCAGGACAACTGGACCGGGTCGACGGCCATGATGGCGAACATTGAGCGCGGCGAGCAAGCGCGCCGTCGGTATATAGAAAAGCAGCGTGACGGCTTTCTGGTGTACCGCAAATAGAACGGCCCGCGACGCCGACTCGTCGCGGGCCACCGTGCAGTTCCTTTGGTCGCGTCAGTCGGGAGCTTGTGCGACTGCAATCGGTATAGACAGAGTATAGCCCATGATCGTAGAAATCGAGATCGACGACTCCCGGTACGCGGCGACCATGGCCCGCGTGCGCGCACTGATGCAGGACGCGTCGCCCGTGACGGCGCTGATCGCCGGGCTAATGGCCGACGCCGTCGAAGAGAACTTCGCGCAGCAAGGCCGGCCGAAATGGCTGGGCCTGAGTCCGAAGACCCTCAAGCGACGCCGTGAAGAGGCCGGCACGGGCAAGATTCTGCAACGTTCGGGGCGGCTCGCATCCAGCATCACGCCGGCACATGACGCGACCACGGCCCGTGTCGGCACTAATGTTGTATACGCGGCGATTCACCAGTTCGGCGGCACCATCCAACGCCATCCCATATCTGGCTACGTTAGACTGCGTAAGGGCCGCGACGGCATGATCATGCGTCAGGCGGATCACCCGCATCTTGCCGTGTTTGCGAAGAACAGCCACAAGCGGGTCAAGATCGTGAAATGGACCCGCAGCCAGGGCTGGACGATCAAGATTCCTGCGCGGCCATTCTTTGCGCTGACTGAGTCCGACAATATCGGGATCGAGTCAGAGGTGTCCACCTACCTGCGTCGATTGTTCGACCAATGATTGTGGCCGTTTTAACCGCCCGGAAGCGGGTTAGGCACCCCTAGATAGCCACTCGGGGGCGAGAGGCCGCTAAACCCCCCGCTAAATCGCGCCGGATTGGCATTCGGGATTCGCACCTTCCCGCGCATCTCCATCACTGGCCGACGTACTGACGTCGGTCGCCTAATTTTTCAGCGCCCCGACCGCCAACATGGCGGCATGGCTACCTACTTCATCGCGGCGCTTTCCGCACAAATCCAATCGACCGGCACGGCGCTCAAGCTGCTCCCGGCTGGCGACTTCCGTGCACGGGATGGACGGCCGACCGAGTGTGCCGCGTGGCGGCTCGACGCGGCCGGCGCGGGGCGCCTGGTCGCGGCGGCGAACGCCCGCCAGACCCGCTATGTGATCGATTACGAGCACCAGACGCTCAATTCGGCGAAGAACGGTCAGCCCGCGCCGGCCGCCGCCTGGTTCAAGACGCTGGAATGGCGCGAAGGCGATGGCCTGTACGCGACCGACGTGCAATGGACCGCTCGCGCCTCCGCCATGATCGACGCGGACGAATACGCCTACCTCTCGCCGGTGTTCGCCTTCGACAAGGCGGGCAACGTGATTGCGCTGCTCAACGCCGCGCTAACCAACGATCCCGCGCTCGACTGTCTCGACGAAGTGCAGCTCACCGCTGCGTGCTCGGCAGTGTCCGGCGCGATCGACCCTGCCGCGCTCGCGGCGCTTTCCACTGTCCCACCTATCGAGGCTCCCAATATGGAAGAACTCCTGGAACAACTGCGCTGGCTGCTGAACATGCCGGTCGGCGCAACCGCTGACG
>NZ_LOTA01000071.1:0-839 GCF_001521935.1 Burkholderia sp. RF7-non_BP4
TCCGGCTCGAAGCCGAAGTGCTGATGCGCGAACCATTCGCCGGTGCGGCCGAAGCCGCCGATCACTTCGTCGGCGACGAGCAGGATGTCGTACTTGCGGCAGATCCGCTGGATTTCCGGCCAGTACGTCGACGGCGGGAAGATCACGCCGCCGGCGCCCTGGAACGGCTCGCCGATGAACGCGGCGACGTTCTCCGCGCCGAGTTCGAGGATCTTCGCCTCGAGCTGTTGCGCGCGCGCGAGGCCGAACGCTTCGGGCGTCTCGCCGGCCTGCGCTTCGCCGAAGAAATACGGCTGGTCGATGTGCACGATGTTCTCGACCTTCGACGGCATCTGCTCGTGCATGTAGCCCATCCCGCCGAGCGTGCCGCCCGCGATCGTCGAGCCGTGGTAGCCGTTCTTGCGCGAGATCACGACCTTCTTCTGCGGCTTGCCCTGCACGCGCCAGTACTGGTGCACGAGACGCAGCACGGTGTCGTTGCCTTCCGAGCCGCTGTTGCAATAGAAGAAGTGGTTGAAGCCCGCGGGCGTGACTTCGGCGAGCATCGCCGACAGTTCGATCACCGGCGGGTGCGTCGTCTTGAAGAACGTGTTGTAGAACGGCAGTTCCTGAAGCTGGCGATACGCGGCGTCGGCGAGTTCCTTGCGGCCGTAGCCGACATTCACGCACCAGAGGCCGGCCATGCCGTCGATGACCTTGTTGCCGTCCGAGTCCCACAGGTAGACGCCGTCGGCCTTCACGATCACGCGGCTGCCCGCGCGGTTGAGCGCGCCCATGTCGGAGAACGGGTGAATGTGGTGCGCGGCGTCGAGCGCGCGGTATTCGGCGGTCGAGCGCGC
>NZ_LOTA01000072.1:0-33096 GCF_001521935.1 Burkholderia sp. RF7-non_BP4
CGGTCGTTCGGGCGCTGGTGGGCCAGCAGAGCGATCTCGGCAGTGTCGTGGCAAGCAAGATCGTGTAAAGCGGGAGGGCTGCCGCCTTTGACTTCGGTCGGGGGCGGCAGCCGACGCGAGGTGTTTCTGACTTGCCCTTCAGTTCATAAGTATTCCGAACTACTTTACATAACAGATACTAACGTCGTCGCTGATATGTTTACAAGGTTTGCGTTTCTTTGGTACCCGAACAATGCTTAATGTGTATCTCCGATGGCCACGCCTGGCCAATTTACCGGGTCGACCTTGTAGCCTCGTTCGCGCAGAAGCGTGATCAGTCCAGATGCACCGGGGAAATGCATCGCGCCCACGACCACGACGGCATGGCCGTCTTTGAGAATTGCATCAAGACGGGGAAGCCACTCGACATTTCGCTCATCAACCATGTGTCTTGTGTAGACCGCCGCGGCGTCCGGCGAACCGAGGGACTCGAGGACCTGCGTGCGAATCGCGTCGTAGTCGCCGGCGTTCAACGCGTCTCGAGTCTGTTCCAGTACCGTCTTCGGATCATGCGCGAGCGCCCATTTGAACCCGCTGACATCGTAACTGGCCGGCACCTTTCTACGCTGCAATTCGACCCAATTTGCATCCTCCAGGACCTCCGGGTTCTGGCGCAATGCGACGGGGGCGATACTGAACAAATAAGCATCCCGCGACGTTGCATTGCGCGGTAACGGGCATATGGTGTAGGCGAGCGCGTTCGACTCGTGTGGTGTCGGTTCTTGGAGCCAGTTCCGCGCCGATGTCTCAGGCAATCCAGCACATGTTGCCCGGTGCAGATAAACGTTGATCTCGGCGTCCGTCAGCGATTTCGCCCAGTCGCGCGCGGCACCAGATTCGGATGCCTTATCGGCCGGCAAAGTCGCAAACCCGCTGTGCTCGATGACGTAGTGGCGAGCTCCGGCAAAGATCGACGGCGCCGGTTGGTTGAGCCCCTCTACTGGTACGTGTATGGAGCCAATAAGTATGCTCGTCTGGCCATTGGGCGCCGTCGCTCGCAATACCGGCACGCTGGTAGGCGCGGCCGCTGCGAAGGTCGAGGCAGCCGCTATGATCGCGGCAACGGTACCGGCTATGGAACTTTTAAACATACCTTTTTTGGAATCTCGTTGCCATACCATGCGCGGGTTTTTCAATTTTCCCGCTATAGCAATCCAGCATCGCGGGCATCTTGCCCAATGTCACGCATCACCTGTATTTCTGTCACCTGAGACAAAATATCCAGGTGGACATGCGCGTCGAGCTTTTGAAGCCGCTCGAGCGCCGGTGTGCCGCCCAACGCGAGCGCTGGCACAAACCCGTACATCGTGGTGTGATCGAGAGGCCCCAACTTTTCTAGCGCGCGCTCGAAAAGCGGAGCTTTTTCGCTATCCAGCAGATCAAACATCTCTTTGCTGGCCGTACTAAAGAAGAGCTGGATGGTTAGATCCGGGCCATCCTCTCGGTACTCCTCCTCATCGAAAGACGGAAAAATCATACCGTACGGTGTGGTGACCTTCAGCGACTGTCCAGTATTCTCACCCCACAGGATCAGCCCGCCAAAAGCTGTACGCGCAATTACGTAATATGCATCGCGCTCCATGAATTGGGTCTCGCCAATCCACGCCTCCAGCTCATCTTCCCATTCGTCCGGATCGACGGTCCACAGCAACCCCTTGCCATAGCCGCACCACCCGTACTCCTGCCAGTAATCCAGAAGTCTATTTGGCAACTTGCCCCGGAATTTCTCGATCTTTTCAGAGGGCACGTCACGTCGGGCTATCGGCGGCCCGAATTCCTGGTACCCCAAGAAATTCCCAATGAACTGATCCATTGCTCTTTCCGCGTTGGTTCCCGCCGCTTCCTCAAACGAAATTACACGTGCGTGCCGGGTCAAAATAGCGCGACCGTCAACAAAGCGCCGAACGCTCCACTGGTTAGTCGATCAGCTTACGACGTCAACGCTCGTGATTTATTCAATATCGCGCTACAGCAATCCAGCGTCTCTCGCATCTTGTGCAATGTCTCGCATAACGTGCAGTTCCGTCACCTGAGACAAAATATCAAGATGGACATGCGCGTCAAGTTTTTGAAGCCGCTCAAGCGCCGGCGTCCCGCCCAGTGCGAGTGCTGGCACGAAACCGTACATCGTAGTGTGATCGACGGGGCCCAACTTTTCTAGTGCACGATCAAACAATGGGGCCTTATCGTTATCCAATAAATCAAACGCTTCTTTCGAGCAGGTGCTGAAAAAGAGTTGCAATGACAAATCCGCCCCCCTTCTTTCGAACTTACTTGCGTCGAAGGACGGGAAGATCATTCCATATGGGGTGATGATTTTTAGCGACTGGCCCGTCTTCGCTCCCCACAGAATCAATTCACCGAAAGCAGTTCGCGCGATCACATAGTACGCATCGCGCTCCATGAATTCCGTCTCGCCAATCCAGGCCTCCAACTCGTCTTCCCATTCATCCGGATCAACGGTCCAGAGCAATCCCTTGGCATAGCCACACCAACCGTAGTTCTGCCAGTATTCCAGAAGCTTGGTCGGCAATGTGCCACGGAATTTTTCAATTTTTTCGGGAGGCACGTCTCGTCTGGCAATGGGGGGCCCAAACCCTTCGAAATCTAGAAAATTCTCCATGAACTGATCCATTGCACTTCCTCACTATTTGCATCGCTTGAGCTTAGCATTCATTTTAGTACCGCCCCGCTCCGTCTCAGGGACTTTTTTCGCGGCCTCGTCAAGCTCAGCTACGCGATCCTTCCACTGCGATCCGATGGACGAGTTCACGCCGCGGTCACCCATCATGTTCACGACGTCCTTGCCACCCGCGATCATGTCCGGGTTATGCAACGCGGCCAATGTCTTCATCCGCTCGGCGGCCATTGCTTCAGCTTGTTCCTTGGCGGCCTTACCAAAGATGCCCTGTTCGTTTAATACGTCTTTGAACTGGTTGGCTAATTCGCGCGAGTACTTTGCCCTCGCCTGTTCCTGGGCGGCACCGGTGCCCGCTCTCCCAATCTCTTGATATCGCGCGCGCCCTTCCAGATACTCCTTCACGCTCAGGTCGTTCAAGCCCTTTTCCTGCTCGAGAAGCTGCCGGTCATACTCCTTCGGGTCACCCTTCGCGTTCTTCTTGAAGCACTTCACCAAGTGCTCTTTCATCCGCTTCAGCTTGACCTTCAGGCCGTCTTTGCCTTTCTCGCCCGCCTCGGCCTCCTCTTTCAACTTCCTGAGTCGTTCCGCTTCCGCCTGGGCTTTCTTGGCCTCTTCGGCCTCCTTCGCCAACTTGGCCGCCTTCGCAGCCTCTTCAGCCTCTTTCGCCACCTTGGCCGCTTTGGCTGCCTCTTCTGCTACATGCGCCCCCTTGGCGAGGCCCACAGCACCTTTGGCAATCTTGCCTGCCGTGGTCACCACTTTCCCGCCTGGGATCATGCTCGCAGCAGATAGGCCGGCCTCGACCATATCCCCCTCGGCCGCATAAATTCCCGCGTCCACTGCCCCAGTCACAACGGAGAGTCCTGGCACAAAACTCGCAACGCCAAGCACGCCGTGTACCCACGGACTCGCCGCGCCCCACCAGCCTTCTTCCTTGGGGGTCTCCGGCTTGACGGGTGGGTTGCCGCTGCCGCTCGGCTTGCCGCCCTCGATCGATGCGCTCGGGACGGACTGGGTCACATAGATGCCCGGGCAATTCCCGCCATTGAGGGTGCACGGATCTCCTTCACGAATGACCGGCTTGCCCGTGATGCGCACCGTGCTCGAGCCCTTTACCGGCTTGACTTCGCCACTCACGGTCCCACTCTTCACGCCGTTGCAGGATCCGGCAGCGTCCCCCGTACAGCTCGGCTGCGTGCTCTGACTGAGCACGTAGGTGGGGGCGCCGTTGAAGCGCACGTTAGGCACCGTGCCCAGGCTGCTCGACAAATCCTCCGTCACCGGGTATGGCAACGGGGGCGTGCTGCTGCCGACCGGTGTTTTGTTGATAGACGGCGCTGTTGAAACGGCTTTGAACGCGCTGTCCTTCCGGGCTCCAAGGTGGTTAGCCATGCCCCCCCCTCTCCCGTTCCGAGATCGCGGACGCCATCACGTCGACGTCGCCGCGCGTGAGCATGCGCAGCTCGAGGGAACGCACGCCTGGTTGCTTGGCCAGCGTCGCTCGCCACACGCACGACACTTCGCGCCGCTCGGGATCGATCAGCACGGTGTCGAGTCGCGCCTCCAACTCTCCTATACTCCCGTTTTCGAACCGTACCAACGCAAACGGAAGATGTCCGGGCAGGTTCAATGTCAATGCGACATTGCCAGTGGCGTCCTTCGTGGAATACGGCGTAGTCGACGCACACAAATTCACCAGCTCGATCTGTTCATCACCGCGCAGCGCATCCACCTGCTGATCTGGCCATGCCGCATTCCAGACGGCAAAATCAAAATCCTTCGGTACCGGCGCGTCGCTTTCGATGAACGCGCGATCGATGGTTCCCACCAGCTTCGCGCGCTCGGGATGCCCTTTCGGCCGGACACCTAGCCCAGCGACGAGTGGCGCCGATTCAGCGAGCTTTCCAACGCGAGCTGAATCGAAATCCCCCAAGGTAATGGGCCGCGCCGAATATTCGATTTGCGGCGCGGCAACCGCGGTGATGCCTGTTGCCTCCAGATACCAGTCGCGTACGAATCCCTGTCCAGAGACGTTGGCTGAGAACGCATCATGGGCGATAGGGGCGCGGGGCGCGTCGGGATGGGCACCGGCCTGCTCCGGGGTCAATCGTTCCTTCTTTGAGACCCGATCGGCCGCCTTGTCGCCCGTCTCAATACGACATTGACCACCGAACGCATGCTCTAAGTTTACCTGAATATTGCGTGCTGACTCCGGAGGCGTTAATTTCCATGCCGGCAGGCCGAAAATGCCCAGAGAGCCAATCTTGACCAGCGCGGCCGCGAAACGCCGCAACCCTGTCCGCTGGACAAAGTGACGCTCACCCGTCACGGTAAGCGTCTTTTCGATCAGGCGTTCACCTTGCGGTGGCGTCTTCTTAGCTCGTTCGACTTCCGCTTTCCACGCCTGGATTTCCTCCAGCGACGCGGGCATTAACGGATTGAGCCCATGCGGCTCCGGCGGCAATGGCGTGGGCGAACCAGGTCGACTCACGGTAAGCCGAACGTCGAATTTAGTCGGTACGCTCCCATCCTCCCGTCTGGGCGGATAAGCCGTCGCGTTAACGATCACGTCGCACCGCGGCTTGTACTGGCACAAGTCCGATTCCTGTCGAACACTGCCCTGCATGTCCAGACCAAAGAACTCGTCTGCCTCGCACAACGGTTGTTGCGCGTCGGAGAAATGGAGGTCGTGCGCGCCGTTCCACGTCAGGGTCTGCCGTAAAACCATGACGTGGAATTCTTGCTCGCGCGCATCAACACCCGCGAAACCCAGCGCGGGAAAGGGAGTGTGGTTGATGAACTCCATCGGATCAATTCACATCCACGTCTTTGCCGTTGATTTCTACCGGACCAGATCCTTCTATGAGCAACTTCACTCCCTTGAGGGTGATGTTGCCGTCCTCGTCCATGCGAAACGTCGACTTGCCGACCGTTACCTCGAAGACCTTACCGGCCTTGATCGAATAGGACTTCCCTACGATCGAAGTCTTGGACAAGCCCACTTCTTCGGCACTGGCCAACCCCGCTGTCGTGTTGACCGCACCGACGACCGTGACCTGATATCCGCCGCCGACTGTCAGTGCTTTTGCGAGTCCTACCGTCTCTGTCGACGTCAGCGCAATCAGGAGGTTCTCCATCCCCTTGATGGTCTCGTTCCGGTTGCCGCCGACCGTCAGCGCCTCATTGTTGCCGACGTGCTCCGTACGATCCACGCCGATCGTGATCGTCTCGTTGTTGTCGACCGTTTCGGTTCGATCATGCTTCACGTGCACCGTTTCGTCATGGTCGACGTTCTTCGTGCGATCGTTGCCGACCCAGTGCGACTCGTCGTGCTCGACCTCGAGGCGTTGATCCTTTTCGGCGTGCAACCAGACTTCCTCCGAGCCTTTCTTATCCTCGAAGCGGATGGCGTTGGCCGTGTTGACGTTCCCGGTCTTTGTCGACCGCGTGAGAATCCCGCTTTGCGTCGCGTTCCCGGGCAAAACCCACGGCGGCATGTTTGCTGAGTTGTAGACGCTCGAGATGATCAGGGGCCTGTCCGGGCAACCGTCGAGGAAAATCACGACCACCTCGTCGCCGATGCGCGGAACCTGGATCATGCCGAACCCGCGCCCGGCCCACGGCTGCCCGACGCGCACCCAGCACGAGCTCCCCTGATCGCGCTTGCCCAACCGGTCCCAGTGAAACTGCACCTTCACGCGACCTAGGTTGTCGGTGTAAATTTCTTCGCCTTGGGGCCCCACGACGACGGCCGTTTGCGGCCCGATGATCGAGGGCCGCTCGATCGTAAACGCCGGGCGATAGGGGATCTTCTTGCGGATGCAGACGAAGCTACTCTGGTACGTCGCACCACCCTCGCTGGCCTGATAGTTGTTCGTTCCGCTGTGCGTGACCGTCGTCAGCAGGAACTGACGATCCTCGGCCTTCGCGGCGCCATGGTCGTAGTGGTCATCGAGCTCGAAGTACTGCCCAGGCGACAACCGCCGGCTCGTACTCGTCCCGATAAAGACCTTGCTGTGCGCGGCGAGCGCTTGCGTCCTGAAACGCGTCAACGCTTCGCCGCGATCGCTGTCCGGGAAGCCGTGCTCGCCCAGGTAGTCGTAAACTTCGTAGGACGGCACTTCGCCCTGATTCACTTCCGTGCCACCCGACACAAACCGCCGCGCGTGCGGCACCTTGTAGTCGAATGTCTTCAATCCGACGCTGCTCGATTCCAGTTGCCGGCTCGCCTGGAACGACGTGACGACTGCCAGGTTGTCGAGCGCTTCGCCTTTCGTATACTGCAGCACGGGGCTGCGGCCTCTGATCGGTTTTGCGGCGATCGAATTGTCCGAGATGACCAGCTTGTGACCGTCTTTCGCATGCTCGAAAAAGTAGAACAGCCCGTCTTCCTGCATGAGCCGTTCAACAAATTCGAGGTCGGTTTCCCGGTACTGCGTGCAGTAGCTGCGGTTCGTCGTTGCTTTGGATAGCCGGAACTCAAACGACGCAATCTTGCCGTACTCACGAAAGACCTTCGCGAGAATGGCCTCGGTGTTTTCCTCCTGAAAGATCCGGATGTCGCGACTGCGCGAGAGCATCCACAGCCAGGGCACGAGTGTCGCGCTGTAAACCGTGAAGCTACCGTCGTGGTCGAGGTGACTGAAGTTCGCGACGTAGCCGTGGAAATACCGTTCTTCCGAGCTCGCCAGCGCGTCGGTGAGCTGTAACGTAATTGTCACTGGCTGGCCGATCAGCTTTTTGAGTTCAATATTCGGGTCTTGAGAAGCAAGCCGAACGTGAAACTCGAAAATTTGAGATAAGCCTTCGGTGCCTTGAAAATCGACCAGCACCAGATCCGACCGCCCTTTCATTGGCGTCTGAATGGTGAACAATCGGTTACTCTGTAGCCCAAAGAAACTCGGAATATCTGACAGTTGCATGGCGCCCTCGGAACCCCGCATAGGAACGGCAGGATATTATTCGTCGGTGGATTTTAAACTGCCTGCCCTGGGAAGGATCAAGTTTTGCGTTTCTTGAACCTTGCATATGGGGACTGAGCTGTATGGAAGGTGAATGGATAACCTGCTGCCCCACTACGAATACGAGGTCGGCCTGCTGTTGCGCGGCATCACGGAATTTGCTCAGCGCTATCCGAAGATCGGCGCGCGGCTCGGGATCGCAAATGGGCAAGGCGATCTGCATGTCGACCGAATGATCCAGACTTTCGCGCTGCTGGCCGCACGGGTCGATGTGAAGCTTGAGGACACCTTTCCGGAATTCACAGAATCGCTACTTGAAGTGCTGTACCCGCAGTATTTGCGGACGATGCCTGCCTGCGCGATCGCACAATTTGACCCGACGGATCTCTTTGGCCAGTTGACGACGCCGCTCGCGATGCCCCGCGGCACCTTGCTCGACGCCAATGCAGCACCGTGCCGGTTTCAAACGACGTACGACGTCAAATTGTCGCCCTTGCGCGTTCACTCGGCGCGCTACGCCCCCGCCACACTGGCGCCCGCCGTCGTCCGGCTACCCGACAAGGTGGCAGGCATCCTCTCGATTACGTTCGCGAGCGCGTCGCCGACCGAAACCTTCGATGACGCGATCCCGCACGGCCCTGTTCGGGTTCATCTCGCCGGCGATCGACCGCGGGTTGCCGCGCTCGCCGATGCGCTGTTGCTGCAGGCAGGAGCCGCGTTCGTCGAAGTCGAGCAAAGTGGTCGGTGGTCGGAATTATCGAGAATCCCGATCGAATCGGTCGGGTTCAAAGAGAATGAACAGCTGTTTCCGAAAGAATCGACCCCGACCTCGGACGCCTACCAAGTTCTGCTCGAGTCCTTCGCTTTCCCCGAGAAGTTCGACTTCATCGACATCGATTTGGGGCGGATGCGGCGCACTGCGCGTGCGCCGACGGCAAAGCGCCTAACGTTGCACGTCGCGATCCAGGACGCGCGGATGCAGGCGGCCTTGACCGACCTCGACGCAAGCGCCTTCCAGCTGTTCTGCACGCCCGTGGTCAACCTGTTCAAGCGCAATGCGACGCCGATCCAGTTGACGGGCACCGACAACGCATACCCCGTAACACCCGAGCCGCTGGAAACCGGCACCCCGCTCGACGTGTACTCAATCGACGCCGTCCATCTGGGCGACCGGGCGGAAGCTGAACAGGAAAAGCGGTCGCCATTGGCCGGGCATACGGCCCGAACTGCCGTGCAGCCATATCGTGCCTTCAGTCATGGGCGGCCGATCGATTCCTCGATCGTCTACTGGACCACGTTTCGCGATCCCCACTCAGCGGCAGGACGGGCGCGCTCGCCGCTCCTGCTCTCGCTGGTTGGGCTGGACGGCAGCGCTGTCCTACCGAAGCGCCCGCAGATCGAGGTCGATGTGACGGCCAGCAACGGCGACCTGCCGTCT
Source organism: Burkholderia sp. RF7-non_BP4 (assembly GCF_001521935.1). Classification (NCBI taxonomy): domain Bacteria; kingdom Pseudomonadati; phylum Pseudomonadota; class Betaproteobacteria; order Burkholderiales; family Burkholderiaceae; genus Burkholderia; species Burkholderia sp. RF7-non_BP4. The sequence goes on from NZ_LOTA01000072.1 coordinate 9,080, forward strand.
CGGTTGCCGATCGGCGCACCGGACAGTGACCTGCTACATGAAGGCGCAGCACTGACCTGCCCCATCCGGCTCCTCACGCGTCCGACTCTGCCCAGCACCTTGCCGCGCGGACACGACTCGCTTTGGCGAGTCGTCGCGGGCATGTCCCTGCACCCGTTTGATCTGACGCAAACCGGACTGAAGGCATTCAAGGACTTTTTGCGGTTGCACGCTCCGCGTGCAAGCATCGTCGCGCAACGCAGCATCGACGCGATCACCCGCCTCGACTACGAGCCTGCGATCAGGTGGATGCCGCTCGACAACCAGTTTCCGTCGTTCGTGCGGGGCATTGAGGTCGTGGTATCGCTCGACGACGCCATGTTGCGCGACGTCACGTTGCACGTACTCGCGAGAACGCTCGACACGCTGTTCGCGCCGTACGCCGCGACGAACAGCTACGTCGAGTTGGTCATTCGCTCGTCGCAGACCGGTCGGGAACTGCGGCGATGTCCTGCGCGTCCCGGAACGCGCCCGTTGATTTAGTCAATGCAGGTAGCCGACGAGAATGCCGGCGCCAGCACCCGCCTGCAAGCCAACGGTCGTGCCGCCCATGAGTAGAATCGCCGGCGCGTGCGCGATGGCAATCTCGGCCAGCCAGGACATTGCGGGATTCGACAACCCCAGCGCCAGCTGCGCGGAATTGATTCCAAGTATCATTGCCGACCCGGCCTTACCGTATCCGATGCCTACGCCGCCGTCGAGGTACACCGTGGCACCCTGGAAATCGGACTCGACGAGTTCAGCGCCATGAAACGCCGGCGCCATGTAGATGAGTCCTGCGCTGTCGAAGGACTTGGCCGAGCCCGCGCCCCCGACCTCACGCCCGGCGATCTTGGGGATCTTGATCTCTGGCAAGGAAAATCGCGGAAGCTTGATCTTCGGGACACGAAGCCCGAATCCAATGCCGACACCCACGCCCCCGTAGTAAAAATCGGTCTCTTTCCCGCCCGGGTCAGCGAGGACGATGGTGCCGCCCGAGGCGACGACGAACTCGATGCTGACGCCGCCCGTGGCACCCGTCTTGTAGCTCCAGTTGCTGGGTCTCAGAATTGACACGGCCGATCCTCTCAGTGCTGTTATTTTTTGGACGGGAGATTCATCAACGCGAAGAGAATGAATCCGATGCCGAATATGGCTGCCATCAGCGTCCAGTTCCACACGGCGCCAATCCTATCGATCGTGGCAGTCCGCGCCGGCGCCTCTGGCTGATACAGCACCGTGACCTTATCGCCGACCTTGGTGCCGTAGATCATCCCGCCCTGCGGGTACGATACGCGTTCACCTGTTTTCGTCACGAATTCGATCTGGGGGTGGCTCCCGCCGGCATTGAGGCTGACCACCTCACCGGGAACCGCGATCGCCGTCTGCAGGAAACCTCGGGTAGACCATCCGATGATCGCCGCGATGATGAGAAAAGCGACGCCAATCGCTATGCCTACAGTAGCCTTGAACATGTGCCCTCTCGATCTCTCTCATTTGCAAGCCGAATCACGCAGGCCTGCTCGAGAAGGATTTTAGCGTACTGCCCTCCGTCGAACGCCTGCTTACGACTCCAGCTAGCGCCCCGCAAGTTGTCACCGGGGTGCAGAGGCCGAGACGAGGGCTACCCCTATGGCCTTCCTGGCAGCCCTCTGGGTCACGGGAGGATCGGTTTTGCCCATCACCAAGCGAGCAAAAGCGCTGGGCACGCTCTCGAGATTTGCCAACATCGTAGCAGAGCGCTTCGCGCCGTCGATCTCGCTTGACGATTGTTCATCGTCGCCCACCAGGGTCGTTCAGTTGTCGCGGCGACGCGCGCGCGGTATTTCGCCGCCCGTGAATTTGATCCGGCAGTCGCTGCGCAGTAACAGCAGCATCAGCAGCTGGGGCTGATTCGCCATCGGACAGGCCGTCTCCGCGGCAGTCTCGAGGCCGAAGAATTCGGCCCACGATGCGTCGGTGAAGGCGACGAGCGCCGCGATCGCCGCCGTCCCACTCTCCAGCACTCGCCAACCGCAATTGCATTCGCCCGAACATGCCTAAACTCTAGGCGTGTAGCAAAATAGGTCTTTCACTCACTGTTCCCTTCATCAGGTCGGATGTCATCACACCGGTTAACTACTGTACTCATGCGATCGAGGATCTGAAGGAAACCGCACGAAACGCCCGCATAGGCGGCCTGACCATCACGGCCGCGCGCATCGAAACGGTGATTCAGATGCTGTCGACGGCACCGAAGTTTCTGCTGCCAAACTGCGCCGAACTGATCGACACTGAGAATGTTCGAGAAACGCACCTCGAACTGTTGCGGCTACCCTACCCGGTGACGGTGTTCGAGGCACCATGGCACAAGGAGAACGCCATTCCAGCTGCGACCGTGGCCGGTGTGAAAGAAAGCCTGTCTACACGCCGGATTGCGCTGTGTTGGGAGATGACCGAAGATCACACACCCGTTCGGGGACTCAGGGAAATACCTCTCTTCCGTGAGCACTATTCGGAAGGTGGTGTTTTCGTCTATCCCATCTACTACTCCGACGACCTGAAAACGTGGAATCCAGGCGCTGGCGGGACATTCGTGCCAAGGGATTTCCGGATACCCGAGGGACACACGCCTACGCGGATGACCCAGATGATGCATGACGTAAAGGAAAGCACGGGGCGACTTCATCGCAACGCGGTGGAGCATTTCGCGGAGCATTTTGTTCTACTTCAGGAAATGTTCGACGTCGTTGTGGCGCAAAGTCATGGCGATGTTGATGCCGCGTTCGCCCGCTTGACCTATGACGCTAACGACGAAGTGCATATGGCAATTCAGGCCTGCGCGGTATTGAATTGCGCAAACGTCGGAACAGTGGACGTGCACCCGAAGCCTGCAATGAACGCGCGACGGCTGGCCACGCGGCGGCCGCCTTTCTTCACGTACAAGGTTTTGCAGGTCGCGGCGGGCAAGCCGCAAGGCGGCGTAAAAGGATCGGGCTCACATGCCGCACCGCGTACGCACCTGAGGCGCGGTCATATACGACGACTGGAGGATCGGGTGACCTGGGTACGCCCAGCCGTCGTGAACGCTGGCAGTGAGCGCGGCGTCGTGGCGAAGGACTATCGCCTTCGCAGCCCCGAATCTGGCGAGCCGGAATAACCGGCGTCCGATCGGAATCGTAAGTGCGCCGCGATCTGATGTCGCGCAAGGCCAGCTCGGTCTACTCGCATCCGCCATGCTCGTCGAGGCCGATGAACACGGGACAACGTTCGCGATGCCTTTCCCTTTCGTATACTGGGGCGGCCGTCCGAGCAACAAACCGATCGACATCCGAGACGGCGAATTGAATTATCTCGCCGCAGCGTATTGATTTACCTCCACACATTTACCGAAACTCATGGAACCTCTAACCCTGCAGTCCCTGCAATGCGAATTGCGCAAACTCGACGCTCAATTGGCTGAAGCCAGGACCGCGGAGAAAAAGGCCGCACTGACCACATTCAAGGAACAGGCCGCCCAGTACGTGATCACCCAGCAGGAAGTGCTGTCGGCGTTGGGTTACATTGAAGCGAAACCGAAGCGCACGCCGGCGAAGTACTACGATCCGTCGTCTGGCCGCAGTTGGTCCGGTCTTGGCCCGCGGCCGAAATGGCTGGTCGGAAAAGACCTCAACGATTATGCGGTCGATCGCGTCCCGCAGCCGTGGTGGCCAGGCGACGACGCGTAATACCGGCAGAGACTGGAAACGATGAGCGCCGTGTAGATCATTGATTTGCAAAGTGAAAATTCTGCGCGCACCAAGCAAATTTCTGAAAAACGCCCAAGGTCAGACTTTACTTCGCAAAACGCACCAACTTTACTTCGGCCGACGATGTACGGCACGTGTGAGATCCGAGCACACCTGGTTTTTTTACGAAAAGATCAATTTTTGAAAGTCGCCGTATATGCCGCGATGGTTTCCTTGGTGCAGGTGACGAAGCGTCGCCATCGAAACTTCAGTTGCCGCCACACGATCTCGATCTTGTTGAGTTCGGGACTGTAGGCGGGCAGATAGAACAGGACAGCTTTGTGATCAATCAGCCAGCGGTCCCGCGTTGCCTCGTCGATACTGTGATGGATGCTCGCGTTATCGAGCACGATCACGGTCGGACTACGATCGTGCGCCGCGAGCAGATAGTCAATGAAGCGCACGACGTTGGGACCTTTGATGCTGCGGGCATGGGCAGCATGGATCATGCGTGTTCGTGCCGTAGTCCAGGGCACCAAGAACACTACGTCGGCAGTGCGTGTTAGGTTCGATCTCGTGAGGCAAACCCCGTGGTGACCAGCTACGCTGAACCGGCGGCGATCCACAAGAACCGGCCTCATCGAGGTAGCGCAGGCGAATGGCGCCTTCGCGGGCGGCCTGCTGCAGCTTCCCGAGTGTGGCCTGTTTCACGGCGAATGCCTCCGGGTCACGCTTTTTTTGAGCGACAGGCGATTGCGCTTGAACGTAAAGCCCTCTCGCTTGAGAGCCACACTCAACGTATCGAGATGCTCGAACGGCAACGGGCCGAATTCCGCCTCGAGGCGCCTGGTGATTTGCTCGCGCGTCAGCGGCTCGGCCGAGGCCATGCGTACGACTGCGGCGATCATCTCGTCGCTCAACGCGCGAGGCCGTCCGCCTTTATGGCCGATCTTGATCAGCAGCCCGATCACGCCCTGCTCGCGCCACGTGTGTGCCCAGTTGTAGACCGACTGGCCGCTCACGCCAAGCTTCGCGGCCACCGTCATCGGACTCAACTTGCCACCCGCGAGCATCAGCAGAGCGGCCGCCCACGTGCGCATATCCTGGTAGGGATGGTTGATCGACAACTGCTGCAAGGTCTGCTCCTCAGCTTCAGCCAGTACAACGACGCACTTCATTCAGCGCTCCAGCGAGTGATTTCGCCGAAGTTAACAAACTTCAATCCCGGCTACCGGCAACTCTTACCTCCTGCTTCGCACGGAGACCACTCAAACGTCCGAGGCCTCACGAGCTGACTGAAGAAGTGGTCGAAGCAGCCACATTCATTATTCTAAAAATTTACCAGTTTATAAAGGAATACTAATGGAAATATGGGCAAAAAGAGGAAGAGAGTATCATCACACCACCATTTCCGGGCAAGGCTCCAAGAACGCGGCTCTTCCACTACTCATCGCATCGATTTTCACTGCTCGAAAATCGACGCTGACGAACGTGCCAATCGATCTGGAGGACGTCCGGGCCGTGATTCGCTCTATCGAGTGGCTCGGTGCGAAAGTGCAATCGGACGGTCGTGTGCTAAGTATCGACGCTTCGATTCTCGAGCGGAGCGACCTGCCGCCGCGTCTAAGCAGTGCATCACGATATTCCCTACTCTTCTTGGGTGGTCTAGTTGGTCGAAACGGAAGCGGCAAAATCGGGCCGCCGGGAGGATGTCAATTCGGCAAGGACCGAGGTTTCGACTTTCACCAACTCGTTCTCGAGCAGTTCGGCTGTGAACTCCGACAAGAAGGCAAGTGGCTGATCGGACGCATAGCTCAGCAAAAGGCAAGCGAAGTGGCGCTTCCGTTTCCTTCCGTGGGAGCAACTCTACAAGCGCTCATATTTCTCACGGCGTCGAACAGAAGTGGCGTTGTACATAATGCAGCGATAGAGCCGGAAATTATCGACGTGGTCGATTTCCTTAACAAGTCCGGATGTGACATCCGTCTTCAAGAAAATCGCTCATTCTCAGTGCACGGATATCCGTCCGAGGGGGTCAGGCACGTAGTGCCAGTAGACCGGATTCATATCGCGACCGTGATGGCTTACTCGGCGATTTCGAACACGTCATCGACAATCCGATGGGAGTCGCCAATCGACCTGCAGTGCCTGACCAACACGTTTTCAGCTCTTGGCATTTCAATACTGTTCGACGACGACGAGCTCAGCATTTCAGTTAACCCCAACACGCCATGTACCCGTTTTGATGTTATAGCAGATGTTTATCCAGGCTTTCCGACGGACGCTCTTCCTTTGGTTGTTGCTGCGACCATCAGGTCGGGCCGCAAAGTGAGGTTTTACGACAAGGTATTCAGAGGCAGAAACAACTATCTTGAAGAGTTCACCAAGCTTGGGGCGAAGGTGACAATCGTTTCAGACCGAGAATTTATTGTCGACGGTGTGGCGACACTGACACCAAGCGATGTGAGCACGAACGACATTCGAGGGAGTACTAGTCTACTACTAGCCGCCATACAGACCGAAAATCTTTCAAGAATCAAAAATGCCCGCCAAATTACTCGTGGCTATGAACGATTGCCGATCGAATTGAGTGACAAAGGCTTCAATGTTCATGTTAAGAACTTCGGGGAAAATCCGGTGCATCGACGCGCCCATCTCCTTTCGACTTGATGCTGCAGTCGAGCAACCTCCTTCGATACTTCGCGGAGTAAGCATTTTGTCAAAGATTCTCGTGTTTGACATTGGAGGCGTAGTCATTTTTCACGACAACGCCAGCCTGCTGAAGCGTCTCGCTTCACGCATGCCACGGCCACCTGATGAGGGCGAACTACTAGCGGTAATCAGACAGAGCGGTATCGGCACCGGCACTTCAACGCTGCTCGACCTTCAGGTCTCGCTGACCCGCGATTTTTCGTGGAAGGGGACGTATGCAGAATTTCTGTCTGATTGGTCTAGTCATTTTTCACCGAATACCTTGATGTTTGAGACCATCCGCTCCGTCGGCGCGACGCACCCCGTTGTTCTCTGCTCAAACACGAATCATGAGCATTGGGCGACTCTGTGCAATCGATATGAAATTCAATCGATTTGTCAAAACTCAGTCCTCTCGTTCGAAGTTGGCGTGGAAAAACCTGACAAGCGGATCTTTGAATATGTGCGGAATATCTACTCAAACGTCCGCGTTGATGACTTTACATTGATCGACGACAACGCTGAGAATGTGCAATCCGCAAAGGAGTTCGGATTTTCCTCGCACCACTATACCGACCACGGAAAATTCTTATCTGATTTGAAAACCTGGGGTCTTTGTAATGAATGTTCTCGGAATTCATGATGGACACACCTCGTCGGCAGCACTGATTCTCGACGGAAAACTCTTCGGCGTAGTGCAGGAAGAACGATATACACGAACGAAGAACCAAGGGGGGTTTCCGGAATATGCGATCGCAGAGTTGCTCGATCTAGCTGGACTGAACTGGTCCAATATCGACGCTACCGCGTTCAGCACACAGACTTTCCGGAACGATGCGATGCATGACCGGAATGAAGTAATGGCAGTATTCAAGGAACTCTTTAGCGGCACTCATTACGCACAGGTCCTCAAAACACCCGACGACAAGATTGATGCGTCGAACGCGAACATGAAGGCGGCGGAGCGGTCGGAGCGACTCCGTACGAAAGGCTATGCGGGGCCAATCGAGTTCATCGATCACCATACATGTCATGCCTCCGCCGCGTACTTCGGCCGTGGTCGGTTCAACCACGAGCGCTGCGCAGTATTGACCTGCGACGGACAAGGAGACGGCGCATCAGGCGCCGTATTCGTCGGCGAAGGACGTACGTTGACGGAGACGTGCCGCATACCTCGCGACGATTCGATTGCGCAGCTCTACAGTTACCTCACTTATCTGCTTGGATTCGTTCCACTTGAGCACGAGTACAAGCTCATGGGACTAGCGCCATACGCGGCCGGTAGCAAGGGCGCCAAAGAGATTAGTCAATTCTTCTCGTCGATGTTTGCTCAGCCTTCTGCCGGCGAGTATGCATGGCGACGAGTGGAGGGGGTACCACCGAGCGAACTCCAGCCCAAGTTCCTCGACGAAAATCTGAAGCGGCGCCGCTTCGATGAATTGGCTGCCGGCTTGCAGATATTCTTTGAAGAATTCGTGACTGAATGGGTGCTGAATGTTACGAGAGCGCTCGGAACCGATTCGCTCGCGGTAGCGGGCGGTGCATTTATGAATGTAAAGCTGAACCAACGCCTAAGCCAACACCCATCGATCGCAGATTTCTACGTCGTTCCATCGTGTGGCGACGAGAGCAACAGCCTTGGAGCAGCATGGGCGCTCTCTTCAAAGATCGGTGTATCTCCCCAAGGTGGGCTACGTGATATCTACTGCGGCCGGCGCTATGCTCCCGACGCATACGAGCGTGCACTCGAGGCACTGACGGATGCCGACGTGACCATAGCTCGACCAGAGGATATTGAAGCCGCAGTGGCAGAACAGCTGGCGGCAGGAAATATCGTGGCTCGCTTTGCGGCAGGTGCCGAGTTCGGCGCGAGGGCGCTTGGCAATCGGTCGATTCTTAGTCGTCCAGATTCGATCGAAAACCTCCAGGAAATCAACTCAGCCATCAAATCACGCGACTTCTGGATGCCCTTCGCTCCATCAGTACTCGACATCGGTGTTAATCAATTGTTGGCTACCAAAGCAGCGCCTCGCTCGCCACATATGATGATCTCCTTTGATACAACCGCTGAGGGCGCGAAGTCGCTTGCCGCTGCAATCCATCCAAAAGACAAGACGGCTCGCGCGCAGATCCTGCGGCGAGACGATAACGAGACCTACTACCGTCTGGTCGAGCGATTCCACGCGCTGACAGGCATTCCGGCCGTGCTGAACACATCGTTCAACATTCACGGCGAGCCGATTGTAGAAACGCCAGAAGATGCCGTTTCGGTTTTCGTCCGATCTGGGCTCCGGACGCTTGCACTGGGGCCCTACTTGCTGACCAAACGCGATCGTCATGGACAACCCAAAAATCCGGCGTAACGTCAATCTTGAGTACGCCAACTCCTATCGGCTTGCCTCGGTCTGCGAAGAACTGCTGCTGCCGCGCTGCGCAGACGACGTAGTTGAAATGCTCGAGCGCGGCGGCCCAGCGTCATTTCCGATTCTCGGCCGTGGATGCAACGTGATTCTGTCTCGAGGACGCTACTCGCGCATGATGAAATTCGGTCGTCAGTTCGGCACTATCACCCGGCTTGACGACCATGTTGTATATGCCGACGCCGGCGCTAGCCTTCGCAGGGTTGGCTTGGCATGTGAGCGCTTCGGACTTGCAGGATTCGAGTTTCTGGGAAACATTCCCGGATCGGTCGGTGGTGGCATAGTGATGAACGCGGGCGCATTTGGAGACGACATTTCTAGCGTCGCCCAGTCGGTCCGAGTTTATTCGATTCAAACCCGACAGGTAATCGAACTTGATCAGTCGGAGTGCGGATGGAGATACCGATCGTCGCGCTTCCAGAACGGCTTGTACGTGGTGCTCGGCGCGTACTTCCGACTGCGTGATGGCGACCCGTGGGAACTACGTATTCGGCGACTGTCGAATCTTGCACTCCGACGAGAGCGTTTTCCCGGTTCAGAACCGAATGCAGGGAGCGTGTTCAAACGACCGTCGCGGGGTCTGAAGATCGGTGAAATGATCGAGTCGCTCGGGTACAAGGGTTTCGCCATTGGCACTGCACAAATCTCGCCCAAGCACGCTGGGTTCATTGTTGTTCGACGTCCCGGACGAGCATACGACATTTGCCAGCTGATCGATTTCATGCAGAGCGAGATGCAGAAACACTTCAATGTCGAGGCGGAAGTAGAGCAGCGAATCCTGTAGCGGCGGAACGAACTTCTTTGTCGAGGGAAGCAATGGGCATTTTTCACAAGTACTCGTCTGTGTCGGCGAGACTAGATCCTCAAGTTCACTGGAATTTCGAGACTACACGTTCGTCCGACATTTCCAGGATCTGGACTTTCCTGAAGGAAAGCCAACCAAAAATTTTCAATGGCCCAGTGCTGATGTCCTACGACGCCACTGGTGACGATCAATTGTTGCAGGTGGACCTACTTCGAACTACTTATGCAGCATTCATGGCATGGAGAGAACTCGACCATCCTGACAGAAGCGCAAAGCTATGCTTTCCAATCGCTGCAATCAGGACATCTGATGGTTTTTATGTACTTGGTACAATGGCGTCGCACACATCGAACGCTGGCTTGACCTACTTCCCGTCCGGGACCTTGAATGATGACGACGTCATGCCGGACGGAACCGTTGCTTTGGAACGTTCCCTGGCCCGCGAGGTGGAAGAAGAAACCGGCTTGACTCGCACGGACTACGAGTTGGTCAACGGGTGGACGCGAATCGAGAACGATGTGCGGTGCGCTTTTTTCAAAGAGGCTCGATTGAAGTGGTCCAGATCCGAAGTTTCGGAAAGAATCACATCGTTCCTCGAATGTCAGACTGACCCGGAACTGTCAACCATCTCGTTTATCAAGGATCCGGCCGACGCCGTGGGGCTCAACTTGCCAGCCGTACAACGCGAGTATTTTGCAAAGATTCTCGTTGCGCAAGAACTTTGACGGCGAGCCACTCGTGGACAGCAACACTCGCAAAAATTTCCACCATGCACGCGGATACGATAGTGAATCACCGTCAGAGCGAACGGCAGGCGTTTTCGTGTGATCCGAAAGAAATGCAGGCCATCCGGTCTGGTGCGCGCTGGGTCATCGAACATACCACCTACTTCGACGGCGATCGCCAAATCTGGCGGGAAGCGGATATCGAAATTTGTTCCGGAGAAATTGTCGGCGTGCGCGCACCCGGCACATCGCGCGCTTCAATCCGACGCAATGCGCGCGGTCATGGAAAAGTGAAAACCGTGCGATCCCACGCTCGAAACCGAAGCGCGTCCAGACGAGGAACGCCCAGCGGTGATCATCCATGAACCTTCACGACGATGGACTCGAATGCGTCGAGAGCCGCAATATAGTCGGAGAGTCGGATCGGGTCGTTACCGTTGTCCTCGTCATACGCTTTTTTGCCGCAAGCAATTTCTGCATTTGTTTTCCGATCTTTCAGTGAGAGAAGTACATCACCATCGAGAAGACGAAGACACGAACAACGACAACGGACCAAAACAATTGCCATCCCGGACTTGAGCGATTTATCGCCTCTGCAAGGTGACTTTTTCTTTTGTATTTTCGACGAACCATGTGTTTTCCGATTCAATCCGAGGTCCCTTTCCGGGAAGCATGCACACAGCAGGCGAACAATTGGAAACTGACCGCAAGCACTGCGGATAGGGCCGTTAGTGCCGCAGCGCTCCCGTCGCCTTTGGTCAACCAAGCAAGAGCCGTGACCACCCCCAGACCTAGCAACATAGACACGCCTTCCTGGAACATTCTGACGACCCATCGAGCAATATTGTCAAAGTCGTTCCTTGCGTGATGGGCGTGACTTGACCTCGATTGACCGAGTGTGAACAGGCCGATGAGAATCCAGACCAAACCAAGCGTCAATGGTCCGCTGCCTTGCGCCACCTGGACGATGTCGATGATCCCGGTGCCGATCTCGCTGTTCTCTGTTCGAACGATTTGAAGCGCCATCTTCGACAGGAATTTGGAGGGAGTTGCAGTCCACCGGATCAGGGGAATTTTCTCGTCCCCGCCTAGAATGTTGTCTACACCAGCGTGTCGTGCCTGCAGAAAAACTTGAATGATGTCTGATAAATGATCGACCAGATGGGGATGCGCTTGCCTGTTCGTCGGTCCAAATATCCAGTGTTGCGTCGAGCTGTTCGCTGATGAACTTATAGATCTTCTGGGGTCGACTGGGCGGACGGGCGTATCCAGACATAGTCAGCCCGCAGGCTTGTTTTACCATATCGAATATCCCAGAGTTCTCTTCCAGCATCCGGAAGAAACGTTGATCGCAAGAGCGTGTCGTCTGGCTCGACGCGCACGCCAATGCCGTTGGTCAGCTCAGCAATCCCTGGTATACCTGAAAAGGTGTTTGTATGTGAATTCCCGACAAGTGCTATCCATTTCGTATTGCCTAGAGCCGCTTGATGTTGGGATATTGTTGAGCTTGCGTAGTAGTTCATCATTTGGCCGCGTGCATTCGGGTAATCGCCCAATAGGTCGCTTACCTTGTAGCTCGCTGTACAGTCAAGTGCTATCACGTTGATGCGATCCCTGCGTGCTCGTTCGATTAGGGTGTGGTATGTATAGGGGCCGTCAGGATCGATACCAACTCCGGCGGACATGTCATCAAGGTAAGCGCGAAGCTTCGGAGACATTATTGCATCCGACGCTCGAAGATAGGCATCAATGTCAGCCTGGTGGACGTCGCTGAGAAGCTGTTCAAGATATAGTGTCTTAACGCCCGCTGACCTTAGGCTTGACATGTTCTCGATCAACAACTTCTTGCTTTCAATTTGCGTGCGTGATTCCCCGAACACGATCCCCTCTTTTTTGCTAAATAACGCATTTAGAATACTTGAGTCAGATTGAATCGGATCGATAGCTAGCGGTAAGGGGTTTGTCAATGCAGTGTCATCGTTGGGCAGCTGTTCAAAAAATTGGACCGCCTCTTCCCGCAGAGCTTCGCGTTGTCGGAAAAATGCCTGCAGCAGGTCTTTTTCTTGCCTACTCGCGCTGAGATCGGCGTACCTTTGATCCAATCCGCGATATTCCATCACCTTCTCGGCCATAGCGTCTCGCCAGCCAGCTCGATCTGGTATTTCATATAGATCGAGTTGCACCTGCCCAAGAGTCGCCTGCGCGTTTTCCCACAGACGAGTGTTGTCCGAGCGGAGGACCGCAGGGTGGCGGGTATCAGGGCGAAGCCAAACGTAATCGTAGTGAAAGTCAATATTGCGGTGTAGGTTACGACCGGGCGAGATGCTCGACTGTGCCAGCCGAGAGCCTTCCTTCACTCGAATGCCGAAGCTGTCCGTGAGTTCCGCCAAACCCGGAATCCCGTGTTTCATGTTGATGTGTGAGGCTCCGGTAAGCGCGATCCACTTACCTCCACCTTTTGCCCAGCGATGCTGGACAATCGTCGCCGCGCCAAAATAGTTCATCATCTTTAGGCGCGTACGAAAGAACTGGTAGTCGAAAAATGGAAAGAATGAACCAAAATAGCTTGCAATGCAGTCGAGCGGACGGATTTCGATGTTGTTGGCGTGTGCGAGGCGAATCAACTCTCGTTTTGTGTATCGCCCGTTTGGATCGAGACCCTCTCCGCTGGAAAGAATATCGGCCCATTGCTCGATGTGCTCTGGCATCGACGCACCCGGTGTTGAAGAATAGCTCTCCAGTTCTGCCCCTGAGAAATCAGCGAAAAATCCCTCAAGGTACAAGGTTACTACACCTAGACGCTTGAACTCTTCAATATTTTCGATGAGTGCCCTCACGGTAGCAATTTTGTCGTGCTCTTCCCCAAAAACAATACCATCCTTGTTTTTGAACAGCGTCTCGAGGACTTGATAATCCGTCGCACTTTCCGAAAGCAAGGGTTCGGCAGTTCGGACTGTTTGCCGGTGGTGTTTAAAGAATGTCGCGGCATCAGTATTGAGTCGCCGTGCGAGCACGATCGCTTCGTGAAATCTAGGGTCAGCGTCTGCACGGCGAAGGCCACCGCGTAAACGCCAGGTACGCGAGGGCCAATGTTCAAACATTGCCATAAAGGTCTCGAATTCGTTTGGGACGCTGTAAACCTCCAGCGGAATTTTCGCGAGCCTCCAATCGCTGCCGGGGAGCAGCCGAAAGGCTCCAGCGGTGTAGGTCATTGTCGGTGCGTTGTCTGACCAGACACCGTACAGTTGTTGTTTTCCGTGATAGTGGAATTGCTTCAGTGCAACGTACCCTCCGTCGATCTTCACATAGACTTGGTTTCTAACGTCCCAACGTAGTCCGATGCTGTCCGGAGAAGAAAGCTGCCGAGCGTCAATACCGGCCGGACTGATTTCCCGCATTCGCTCGAGCAGATCAGTCGAGAGGTGCCGGGACGTCGGCGGCTCAAATATCCAACGTGAGTCCTCCCATTCAATCGACAGTCCCGGCTTGTCGAGCGCATGCAGGTCGTAGATTTCGTAGCTGCTTCCGTGTCCCTCGATGAAGTTTTCCCTAGCCGGAACGAGTAGGCCATTCATCTCGACAACGGAATAGGCCGATTCAACTGACGACGATTTCGCGGAGCTGCGGACTTCATAGAGATTACCGCTCCCATAGAAGGCAGGATTATTGTTAGGGACTTGCTTGTAGGTGTTGCTGCTTGAGATGGGAGTCGACAGCCGTCGCAATGTATCTTGTTGGGCCATTGAATATACTGCTTCTCCATTTCGATGCGTCGAATGTCGAACGCCCGAAAGAGGCTCGAAATAGTCAGATGGTGGTGCACTCGCGGGTTCCGCAGGGGCATTGCCTCGTGGACCTGTCCTGGCTGCACCGCGCGAGTCGCCGGTTCTTCTCGCCCCGTTAAATGAAAGCTTGCTCCCTTTACCTCCGAGCCCGAATTGAAAGAGAATGTCGAGCCGTTCAGCGATCGTTTCAAAGCGGAACCTGCCGGCATCAAAGCGCAGCCCAATCTTTCGACCATTTTCCGCGGTGATGAAGTAGCGGTTCGCTGCGCCGCCCCATTTCGATATCTTCAGATGGTGTCCCTCAATTTTTAGGTACCTACTTCCATCGGCTGCCGAACGTAGGCCCAACTGATCGGGCAACGTTAGCTGGGCGTCCGTCACTTCCGGCGCATACATGTCAGGCGTCACGCGCCTGCGCAATTGATCGGAGGCACGCGGGGAGGTATCGGCGTTCGCAATCCATCGCCCCTGGCTCCATTCAATTGTGTGAGCATTTGACAGCCTACCGAGGTTCTCCCGGACGGCGGCGTGGAATGCATCGCTATCGAAACCTATGACACCGTCGAAGATTTTGGCGATCCCTGCCTGAACGGCCATGAACGCGACGTTCCCGGTATCCGCTAGCGCGCCGGCCATCCCTGCCACGCGTTCTTCCGGGGTATCACCGTTGATGGCTGCGTCCATGTGCAACCCAAGACTCACAAATGGCGTTACGGGATTCGGCAGTATTGTATTGAAGGCATCCGAATAGAGAATTGCGCGGTCGCGGTCCACTTCAGAATCAGACTTGACAGCGATATCGAGATCGCTGAAAGATCGGGCCTTCTGTCGTTCTGCCATTGCGCGGAAAACGCCTCTTTCGGTGATGATTGTTTTTCGGCTGAATATGTTTCGGAGATAGCTGCCTCGTCGGTCCTCCGCAAACGTTGACAGCCAGGTGTCGACGCCGCTATAGGTTGCACCGTCCTGACGGTCAAACAATGAAAAATGTTGCGCTATGTCGTCGCGGCGATCTGGAATGCGGCAGCCATCTAGGACCCATTGCCGCATTTCATGCTCGTTGGCGAATGAGAAAAGCGCACGACGACTGCGCGGCAAGTAGAGCACTACGTGCTTGCTAAGCGCGTCTTCGAATACGAGCATATCGGTTGCTGCATACCCGTTGATATCGAAGTAGTAGACATCGACGCGCGGTTTGTTATCGAAGTACCGTACGCCACGCAACACGTAGCTTATGTCAATTGAAGACATGTTGTTCGCAGGTGTGGCGAGGTTACTCACGAGGACTACGGCGTTTTGGATTTCTTGAAGATCAATCATGCGCCACACCTGTTGAAGTTGGTGTCGCGCAACTTCATAGAAGTCGATTTCGCGAACGATTTTCATCAATTGCGATGGTCGAATTCGAACCTCGTTCTTACCATCGAAGCGCTCTGCCTCCGTGGACTTAACCGAGTAAATTCCGGAAAGCTGGTCGACGACCCACGGGTGCTCGACGGCACTTGCAGGAAAGTTCGTGAGCAGACTAGTTGTTAGAGCACGCTCCTCTGCCGGTTTGCCAATATGCGCCCATCCCGTTATGGTTCCCGGGTCACTCTGGGCGGAATCAAAGCGCATGAAATAGACCCGATCTGGATCAACGTCGACATCAGTACGGGCTTTGATCTCGGCCTTCAACTTGGAACGTGCTATATCGCGAATATTCGGAAAGACTTCGCTCCATATCTGGAAAAAGCGTCTCAGTATGAGACTGGCATCACGTGGATCCATCGTGGAATTGGCATGTTCGGATCCACGGGTCTTACCATCCTCCGTCGATACGCCGGCTGAACTCTCATGACGCTCGTGTAACGGGAATTCGGGGTTAGGGGCCCAGGGCGCGATTTCGGGGGGCGTCAAGTCAGTCGACGTCGCAGGCGTAAGCTCAGGGAGCACTGTTTTCGATTGCGCTGACAAGTAGGCGTGGGGCGGCGATGTTGCGTCGTGATCGAACGCCCAGCGCGAACCGTTCCACTTGATGGAATGGCACTCACCAAGAAGATCATTGCGATCGAAGATTTCATACAAAGTAGCATTGCTTTTGGCCAACCTTTTTCTGGCCGGTATGAGCATCCCTAGCATTTCGACTACTTCGTACTGTTCTAACGGGTCGCTATTACTTGGATTCATCACCCGGAATCGAGGGCCGGCTTTGGTGTCGACATGCTCAGGCCGGCCATATATGACATTTTGCCGCGGCGGTTCTGCGATCAACTCGAGAATTCCTACTTCGTCTCGATTATGAATCGGAGTATCGTTCTCGATGAGTGGGTGCCATGTTCTCGATAGAGGGTTGATGTACACCGGGCAGTGATCGTCGCTGTTTCCCATAACAGCTGTCCCATAGATTTCTGGATAGCTGAGAAAGCAATCGCTTCCAAGGCACACACGGCGAATTTGCCTCGGAACGCCGAGGATGGTAACGAATGGAGATTCGTCCCGGATTTGCACGTCGAATAAACTGTCGTGGTGCCCGCTCCATCCCTTCATGAAGCGCGCTTTCCCCGTTTCGCTGTCAAGAGTCACCACATCAGACGGGGCGCCGGGGACCATGGCCGAAAAACTATCGTCGCCGCTATAGCGCAGAGGGTACCAGAAGCCATCTTCACCCAATAGCTCAAGCTGCACTGCGCGATGTATCCCGGTATCCATATCGCGCAGCACGATAGAGGATGCTGTCACTGGAGGAGGCGGTGTCGGATCAGTCGAGTTGGGTGTTGGTTGGAACAGTGCAGACTGAATGGTCTGCCACGCCTCGTCGACGTTCAAAGACGTTCCGAATGGTGGCAAACTCGCAGAATCTCGCAGTTCGTTGTCCATCCTCATTCGTTCAGTTCCACTTGTACTGTAGTAGTCGTGGAGGATACTCGCAATTGAAGGAGGCAGGCCTACGATATCGACGGACGGTCTTCCGGAGTGACGAGGCGGGAGGCATTTGAGCAGGGTGAGGCCAACCACTAGGCCGCGGTGATTCAGTATTTCGTCAAGAAACTCACCGTGCTGATACGCGCAGGACTCGAGCGTCCCGACTAGCTCGCCGTTCTCGCGTAGCAGGTGCATTGCCGAGTGAGCGCGAGCAACTTGTAACCTTGAGATGATGTGCTCGTCAAGGAGCCATTCGAGTATTTCGCCTTTGCTCGTGGAGTCAGCTTCGGCACTTGATGGTAGCGGGTTCGATTCGGCAGTCTGATCAATTTGAACGTTCGAATAGATTTCGGAGTTCAGTTGGTTCTGTAGCCGTTGCCTCCAGAAGCGCTCACGCGGATTTCGTTCTTCTTCGAGATTCCTCGCATGAGAGGTGGGGAAGATCAGTGGATCAAACGCGTTAATCCAGTCCCATGTCCGTCGATACCACGTCTGCCCCGATTCAACTCCAAGGTCGTGCTCTAGCTGACCTGCGCGCACTAAACGTAAGGGGCCTTGATATCGATCGCTTGCTTCGGTCGCTTGCGGAACGGAAGCTGGAGGCAAGTCTCGTGGAACGTGAGCCCATGTCCTACGTGATGGCGAGATAGAGCAATAGAGCGTCATCGCTTCGCCTGCAGATCTGTCCGCACCTCCGAGCCGCGGGCTCTGTATATGTGTGCCAGCGTCGCATTGATTCTTAGTCGATGCTTCGCCGTTGGGGTGCCGCGCACCGCGGGTGGTCGTATTGTCCGCAAGTCTCTCCGAGTGGGCTGCGTTCGAAATCGACAGCAATCCCAGCAGCATGAGATGTGCTTGGGCGTGGGCAACAGGGTTACTCGGTGTGCGTGCAATGGCATTCGTTCGTGCCTGACAGACATCGTCCCCAACATACCTTTGAGTGTTGTTGTAGTGCTTGCCTGAGGATCTGCGGTGTTGACTAACGGATGAGGGCATGGCTCTCCTTTGTGGTTAGGGCATAGCTCCAGAGGATGTCGACCGGCTTGGATCCAATTCACGAGGCTGAGTCTGATGAGAAGCGCTTGCGGGACATCGTATGCCGGTCACGCGGGCGCCGACGTGTCTATTACCTTCGGTCGCAGGAAATTCCTCCGTGTGAATTCGTCGGCATCGGCATTGATCGACCGTAATGGTAGACTGCGCTCCGCTCGGACGATGAGTGGCCGCTTCAACGTGAGTCGGTTGTGTCTCAATTGCAGATTAAAGCAGCGCCGTAGGGAAATCTGAATACCCGCTTCCTTACCTCGCCGAGTATGGTCGACTTGCTGGCTACAAGGAGCCGTGCGGTGCGGGTGAGGCCGGAGTCTTACAGGACGACGCCGGGATGACGCTATCGACAATGCGATTCGGAGAGTGCTTTGGGGTTGGAAAAAAACTCGATGGCGAAGGAAATTTCGACGCACAACCGGACCTCGCAGAGCCATATTGAGGGAGATGTGTTGATTCTCGCACGATGACTGAGGAAGTTTTACGTGAAGCGAGCGCGATGATCGGTTTTTGAACGTACAAAACATTCGATGAATGTCAATGGACATGATGGTGCGGACTGTCTATAAGACTTAAAAAATGTCTTGCGAATAAACCACACGACCATTGATTGAGGTCGGACGGAATTCGTGGAGGCCAACGGGTTAAGCGGCGATCTGATTCAGATAGAAGCGCTGTACGAACGCGGCAGGCGATTGGTAATTCAGATGCGCCTGTCGGTCTCGCACTCCTCGATCTGATAGACGGCGGTCTGGCCGCCTTCGCGGGCAAGCCGCAGAAACCGGTTCTGGTGGATACTGTGACCGGTGTCAGGCTGCAGGCCAAGCTCGCGGATCGCCTTCAGCCGCTCGATATGCGCGATCATGGCCTTGGCGCTGGGGCCCTCAGGCGATTGCCTCAGCCACGCCAATTTGCTCACGGGGCGCTCGCCGTAAGGCAGCAAAAGCGCGTCGAGAGCCGCACGTTGCTCATCAGTCAATGGCTCGGTGAGCAGCCAGTACACTTCACGCTCGGCCTTGGTCGCCACTGCCGCGCAAAGCTTCTCGAGCGCAGCGATGGGCGGCAGCAATACGCGTTGACGTCGCAGTTCATCCACCGCGGCGCACGCGAGCACGATACCCTGAATCGTCTGCATGGCGACGGGCAGCAGAAACTCGGACAGCCCGCGATAGTGTCGGCGCGTAAACTGGACAAGCCCTGAACGGGCAAGGAGTTCCTGCAGATACTCACGCCGGGTTTCGTCACGCTGGGCATACAGATCCCTCACGGCTGGCGAAACCCGCAATTGAGCTGCGATAATACCGAGCA
Organism: Burkholderia sp. RF7-non_BP4; assembly: GCF_001521935.1. Classification (NCBI taxonomy): domain Bacteria; kingdom Pseudomonadati; phylum Pseudomonadota; class Betaproteobacteria; order Burkholderiales; family Burkholderiaceae; genus Burkholderia; species Burkholderia sp. RF7-non_BP4. The sequence continues at coordinate 28,490 of NZ_LOTA01000072.1, forward strand.
CAGGCGCGTGCGGCTTCTCGCTCAGACCCAGCACCCGACCGGGATGCCGCAAATGGATCATGAGAACAGCCAGGCCGAGCCGGTTGTGATCGCTGCGATGTTGCCTCACAAAGGCGAAATCTTCCTTCGATAGCGTGGCAAGCGGGATCAGCTCGCTTTCGTCCTCGGGAAAGGCGAACAGCTCGAAGCGTTGAGCGGACGTAAGGAGTTCCCGACGGGGCATGTGTCACCTCGGCGAGCGCAGGTACTGGGACAACGTTTCCCGGCTTATCCCGTAGTCACGCGCGATCTGTGCCTTGCGCTCGCCGGCTTCGACGCGACGCCGCACATCTGCGACCTGTGCGTCGGACAACGTTGGTTTGCGGCCGCGATACGCGCCGCGCTGACGCGCGAGCACAATACCTTCGCGTTGGCGCTCCCGCATCAGCGCGCGCTCGAACTCTGCGAACGCTCCCATCACTGACAACATCAGGTTCGCAATGGGTGAGTCTTCCCCCGTAAACGCCAAGCATTCCTTTGTAAATTCGATGCGTACATCGAGCTGCGTGAGCGATTGGACGATGTGCCGCAGATCATCGAGGTTTCGCTCGAGCCGGTCCATGCTGTGAACCACCACCGTGTCGCCGGCTCGCACAAAACTCAGCAGTGCATCGAGCTGTGGCCGTCACGTGTCCTTGCCCGACGCCTTGTCGGTAAAGATGCGACACAGTTCGACGCCGTCAAGCTGACGCTCGGCGTTCTACTCGAACGAACTGACCCGCACATAGCCGACTCGTTGACCGCTCTTCACGACGGGACAATCCAGTGAAAATGTCGGCCCTGAAATCGATGGCGTTCGGCATGACGTGTCAAACAATTCAGAAGATAGCCCTATCCTGATGTTTCTGATAGAGTTTCCTGACATCAGGATAGGGTATGCTCCAATCTGACAAACCGTCGCTAAATCGATTACCCATTCAAGCATGCCTTCTGTCTCATTTACGGTTCGGGCTGTTTTACCCCATGACATTGGTGCGTGGTGTTCGCTGCGACGCTTGCTCTGGCAACACGTGAGCGACGACGAGCACATTCTCGAAACCCAGCGGCTGCTGGCCGACCAGCATCGCTATGCGACATTCATTGCCTTTTCTTCCGATAGTGCGCCGATTGGTTTCGCCGAAGCCGCAGTGCATCACGACTACGTCAACGGTTGCAAGACATCACCTGTGCTCTTTCTCGAAGGCATCTACGTCATGCCAAATGTGCGCCGGGTAGGCATTGCGAAAGCATTGTGTGCCGCCATCGGTCAATGGGGCTCCGCACATGACTGCACCGAATTCGCATCCGATACACAGGTAGACAATGTCCGCGCTCAGGCATTGCACTGCGCTCTCGGCTTCGAGGAAACCGAGCGTGTCGTCTTCTTCCGAAAGCGCCTCACATGCTGATTCGGCGACGTATGGAGTGAATAGCAAGCGGAGCCAGAAGCTAATCGGCAGGCTCCTAAGTCGAAGGAATCTTCCGGGTTACGCAGAGACGCTCGAAACCCTTGGCCTGAAGGCTTAGCGTACGTAAAAATCCGTTTCTTGAGGGCACCCCGTTTAGTGGGCCCGAGCTTTCCTGATCGTAACGCCCGAAAAAGATCCAACTTTACTTCCCATTTGAACGTAAGAGTGGCGCTGCCACCGTCTTGCTTTAGCATGGCGGCTTTCCAATCGAGATCGCCGAGATGCCAGTGGAGCCACGCCTTATCGCGAACCTGGTTATTGCCATAGTGGGTTCCGTTCGTAGCCTGGATCAACAGCGACGATTCCGCCCCCGACATGGCCTTGACACTGGCGCAAGCCAGCGAGAACGCAAACGCCTTTCTGGTTCCCTCATCCGGCAATGATCCCGATGCTGCTGACAAGCGTTGGTTGCAGAAGCACTGGCAGGTAATCTTCGAACGCACGCTTGAGGACCGGTATGTCGACGAGCGTCTATGGCCGCAAGGCCGTACGCTCAAGCTGTTCAAGGAGTGGCGCGAGATTCGCATGCACTCGATTGTCCTAGATTGCGCCGACGCGCCAATCTTGTACGAGGACCAAGCCAGATCCTGTGCCAGCCGCCAGGGCAGTAGGTCATCAATCTGGTTGATCGAGTAATCGGCGATGCGCGCCAGCACATGACGCAGATACGCTTCGGGATCGTGATTTCGGCTCCTGTTGACAGGGCCGACGTACCCAGAACACGTCGGCCTGCTGGTCGCATTCGTTGCGCGTCACAGGCTCCGGTTAGGTTTGCGTGCCGGCCGGCACGAAGATGAGCGCTTTCAGCCGCGCACGATCGGCCCGGTACGGGGTGTCGAGCGCCGACACGCCTATCTCAAGGGTGACGTCCCCAATAACCTAGGGCGCCGAGCGCGGCACCGACTGCGAGGCCGCATTCGTAGCGGTTCGGTTTGAGCGTCGTCGCTTTCGTGAGCGCTCACGAATGTCGTGTTCGACGCGCGCGGTCAGTTTCAAGGTGGGCATGGGGTCTCGTAACGGGATCGGTCAATTTGTGCTAGCGGTCGCCGGCACGACCACGGTCAATCCCGGCAGGTCCGCGAAATCCACCACGTTCAGCGTCATCAGGGCGTAGCCGTGCTCAATCGCCGGCGCCGCGATCCACAGATCGTTATAGCGAGGGCCCGGCGAGCGGCCTGCCTGCTTGACAGCAGCCGCCAGCACGCCGAGCGCGGCCGCGGTGTGGCGCGTGATGTCGAGCACGGGGCGCCGCTCGAGCTGACGCAGATGGGCAGCCCGCCGCGCACGCTCGGTGGCGTCTGCGCATGATTGCACGCCAAACGCCAGTTCGCCCAACGGGATCGTCGAGATGAACACTGGTGCATCGCCGGCGGTGTCGATCACGGGGCGTGATTTGACGGTACCACCGGCGAGTCCGACCCACACGCAGCTGTCAATGATCATGCCCACGGATCACGCACTCCATCGTCGAAGCCAGCGCGGCTGTCGTGCAGCCAGCGGGCCGCATTCGGCACCGAGGCTCAGCGGCAGGCCCTCGAGCGCCTGCGTGGCATTCATGACGGGTTCGGCGGGCACCAGGCGCGCGATTACGGTCCGATTGCGTTCGACCACCACGGTTTCGCCTCGCTGGGTGACCTGATCCAGGATCTGGCGCGTGTGGCGAGCCAGTTAGGTAGCGGTGATGGTCGGCATAGTGGCCTCTGGGAATAATGAATACGTGTTATACGCACTTTACGTATCGAGAAACCGGTGAATTCCGGCCCTGCGGGGTCCGGGCCCAGCAAAAAGCAATGCCTACAAGGACTTGAGCGCGTTCCGCACGCGATTCGCTTCGGCAATTGCTTCTTTGCGATCCACCGCCACATACCTCGGCGGTGACCGGCCGGCGCGTTTCGATATGCACGTCGACCACCGCACACGCCGCGCCATCCGCAATCGGTTTGGGGTCGTCGTGCCGCCCCCACTGCGCCGAGCCCCAATTAATTCGGGGCGCACCGCGCGCGTGTCACACTCGGCACCTCCAGCCCCCACGTCACATAGTCGTCGGCGTTGCCACCATCGGGCACCGGGAGATACTCGCGCATCATGCACTGGCGCAGCCACGCGATCGACTCTTGGTCGGTGCCGCCTGCCAGGCCCAGCGCGCGCACCGGCACTGCAGCCGTGGTCTCACGCAACGTCACGTTCGCGGTGACCAGATAGTACCGGCTGTCCTACGCACGGAGCAGTGTGCCCGCATCAATCACGCTGTCGACGCGCCGCTCGCCTGCACCCCATGCAGGTACGCAATCCGCCTGACAGCCTTGACTGACAAGGGCTTGACAACATCCTGGCGGCCAACCATCGCTATTCGCCGCCCGCTCGGCCGTCACATCACCCGTCGGGTACCGATACCGCATCGCTGCGCGGCGTCTCGACGTTGGGCGTCGTCAACCGTCTCCCAGTCGCCCAAGCACCACACGTCCTGCCCATCCTGCCGTCGATCGACTGGTGCATCCCAAATTTGTGCGACGCACGGCGCCTTTGCAGCGGTTAATTTTAATCATGGTTTTATTATGAAATATCGGCCACCCAACATCGGGCCCATCCTAAGCTGAGTCACCGCCAGCCTAAATTGCAATAAGAAATATCCGGTTCCAATGCACAAGCAAGGCCGGATCTTCGCCGCTTAAAATCAGTCGATTCTGATTGTGCTTCATCAGTTTCCGGCTTATGGCGACACGCCCCATGCGCCATCATGGTTCTGTGGGCGGTTGCTTTCCCCGTTCGCAGCTTATCCTGCATGGCGCTCCCCGTCCGGGACATCGGGAGGCGCGACCTTCCCGCCGACCACGCGCCCTCGCCTCACGCATCTCGGTGCGGCGCGATCCGTGGAACGCATCCACGGAGGACCACATCCATTGTGGATCTGCTCTTGTCACCCGCGACCCTGCGTCGCGCGATCAGCGCCGTCGATGACCGCGAGGACGCCGTATCGGCGGCGATGGCATGCCTCCGTGAACCGCCGATTCGTTCGGCTGATGATGCCCTGCGTGTTCCTGGGGATGGAATGGTAGGCCGTTGCCCTTCCTTGCCCAGGCCAATCAACCCAGAAAAATCCGGGTACTCATGCACCACTCC
>NZ_LOTA01000073.1:0-100034 GCF_001521935.1 Burkholderia sp. RF7-non_BP4
AGCAGCGCTGCGTTTTCAGCAGCAGAGAAGCGAGATTATGAACCGTCTTTTTCAGCTCGTCAACAACTTTCTGAACTACTTCGTTGCGACGATCGGGGTTCAACTTCGTGTGCGCCCGGGCTCTACCACCGCCCTCGACCGCACCGCTTCCCTTCTTCCTCCGCGCTGCGTTTCCGTTAGCGCGAAAGAGGCGTGATTCTAAGCACCCACCCCGGTCTCCGCAACCCCTTTGTGAAAATATTTTGAAAAAGCCCCCGTGCGCTGCCGCGCACGGGGGCTTCAGGTTCGAGGGGCCGCGTGCCGCCCGCAATCTCAAAGAAGTCGGCGGTTCATCTCTCTTATATATAGAGCGACGTCACTTGCCACCGACTGCAGCCTGCAGCCGCTCCATCGGCACGGCATCGGCCATGGCCGTGTAACCCGCGTCACTAGGATGAATGCCGTCGCCGCTGTCGTACCGGCGCTGCAGCACACTCGGGCGAGCCGGGTCGCGCAGCACCGCGTCGAAGTCGACCACGCCATCGAATCCGCCGCCGCTCCGGATCCACCGGTTCACCTCGAGCCGGACCGCCTCGCGCCCGGCCGGCAACGCCGCAGGCGTGAGCGTCGCGCCAAAGACCTTCACACCCTGGCGATGCGCTGCCTCGATCAACCGGCGGTAGCCGTCGATCAACGAAGCGGCCGTGACCTGCGTATGCGGGTTGTCGCAATCGAGCCCCGCACGCGGCGGCATCGCCGCAAAGTTGATGTCGTTGATGCCGATCAGCACGATCACCGCCTTCACCCCCGAACGCGAAAGCGCATCGCGCTCGAACCGCGACGCCAGCGACGTGCCGTAGCATGCCGAATCGCTCAGCAGCCGATTGCCGCTGATCCCGAGATTCACGACGCCGAGCGAATCCGAACCCGCCGCGGCCAGTCGGCGCGCCAGCGCATCCGGCCAACGATGATTGCGATTCAGACTCGAGCGCAGCCCGTCGGTGATCGAGTCCCCGATCGCGGCGACACTCGCTCGCGCGGCGCCCGCCTCGACGGCCAGTTCGGTCACCCATGCATACTGGGTAAAGCGCGTGCGGAATGCGTCGGCGCCCGGATCGTTCACGTGATCGCCCGGCGCCGATACGTAATTGAGTTGGTTCGACACACGGTGCCACACGGTCATCCGCTGGTTTGCCCCCATCCGCAGACTGATCGCATACGGCTGCCCGGCCGTCACGTCGATCGCCACCGGGTCGCTTTCGAGTTCCTGGCTCGGGGCGAGCGTCACCGACGCCTTGCCGCCGAAGCGCACGGCAGCACCCGTCGCGTCGGCAAGCGCCGCGCCGTCACCGGCGCGCGCGAGACTGGCAGCCTCGATCACCAGCGGCGCGCGACCGTAGGCGTTGCTGACACGAATCCGCGCGGCATGCCCGGAAACCGTCGGGTAGACGATCTGCCGAACGGTCCGCCCAGCCACGTCCGGCGCGCGGTAGAGCGGCGGCGGCGCAGCCAGGTCGGGAATCGGCTGCAACGCGGTCGCCCACGCAGCGACCCACCCGGCCGGTGCGGCCGAGACCGCAAGCGGCGACAGGAAAACGGATGCGCCCAGCACGGTCGCGACGAAACTGCTTCGAAATGACATCGGCGAAATCCTCATCGGAAAGCAGGCATTGTGCCGCAGAAGCCGCCTGTCTCACGCGCCGGACCGCCTTCCCGACCGGCGATCGCGCCCCTCGCCCCACGTTTACCCGAGTCCCGATGCAAATCCGCAAGAAATTTATTAACCGACCGGTCGGTTGGTTTATACTTCGCACACATTCAACCGGACGAGATCCTCCGCCATGTACACGCAATCCCTCGACATCCCCGGCAACGTCGCACCGCTCGACGCCGCAGCCGAGTCGCCCGAGCAGGCGCGGTTCGACGCGGTCATGGCCGCGGACGGCAAGATCGAACCGCAGGACTGGATGCCCGACGCCTATCGCAAGACGCTGGTCCGCCAGATTTCGCAGCACGCGCACTCGGAAGTCGTCGGCATGCTGCCGGAAGGCAACTGGATCTCGCGCGCGCCGAGCCTGAAGCGCAAGGCGATCCTGCTCGCGAAAGTCCAGGACGAAGCCGGCCACGGCCTCTATCTATATAGCGCAGTCGAAACGCTCGGCGTATCGCGCGACGCGCTGATCGACGCGCTGCACGCCGGCAAGGCGAAATACTCGAGCATCTTCAACTATCCGACGCCGACCTGGGCCGACGTCGGCGTGATCGGCTGGCTCGTCGACGGCGCCGCGATCATGAACCAGATCCCGCTGTGCCGCTGCACGTACGGCCCGTACGCGCGCGCGATGATCCGCGTGTGCAAGGAAGAGTCGTTCCACCAGCGCCAGGGCTTCGATGCGCTGCTGTCGATGATGAAGGGCACCGACGCGCAGCGCGCGATGGTCCAGCAGGCGGTGAACCGCTGGTGGTGGCCGGTGCTGATGATGTTCGGCCCGAGCGATGCCGATTCGGTCCACAGCAACCAGTCCGCGAAATGGGGCATCAAGCGGATCTCGAACGACGACCTGCGGCAGAAGTTCGTCGACGCGACGGTCGACCAGGCGAAGGTGCTCGGCGTGACGCTGCCCGACCCGGACCTGAAATGGAACGAGGCGCGCGGCCACCACGACTACGGCGCGATCGACTGGGATGAATTCTGGCGCGTCGTCAACGGCGACGGCCCGTGCAACAAGGAACGCCTCGCGACCCGCGTGAAGGCGCACGACGACGGTGCGTGGGTGCGTGAAGCCGCGCTCGCGCACGAAGCCAAGCGCCGCGCCCGCGCCGAACAGCACGCCGCCTGAGCGGCAACCATCGAATACAGGATTCAGGAGAGAGAGTGATGAACAAGGAATGGCCGATCTGGGAAGTGTTCGTTCGCAGCAAGCAGGGCCTCGACCACAAGCATTGCGGCAGCCTGCACGCGGCCGACGCGTCGATGGCGCTGCGCATGGCGCGCGACGTCTACACGCGCCGCCAGGAAGGCGTGAGCATCTGGGTGGTGCCGTCGTCGGCGATCACCGCGTCGGATCCGGCCGAGAAGGCCGAGCTGTTCGAACCGGCGGGCGACAAGATCTACCGTCACCCGACGTTCTACACGCTGCCCGACGAAGTCAACCACATGTAACGCCCGCGCCATGACGATCACGCCCGAACACCTCTCCTACGTGCTGCGCCTCGCGGACAACGCGCTGATCCTCGGTCAGCGCAACGCCGAATGGTGCGGCCACGGCCCGATCCTCGAGGAAGACATCGCGCTCACCAACATGAGCCTCGACCTCATCGGCCAGGCCCGCATGCTGTATACGCACGCAGCCGACCTCGACCGCCAGCTGAACGGCGCGGCGAAGACGGAAGACGATTACGCGTACTTCCGCACCGAGCGCGAATTCGCGAACTTCACGCTCGCCGAGCTGCCGCACTACGGCCCGATCGCCGGCACCGCGCACGCCGACAAGGACTACGCGGTGACCATCGTGCGCAACTTCCTCTACGCGACGCTGATGCTGCACGTGTGGACCGCGCTCGAAACGTCGACGGACGCGCAACTCGCCGCGATTGCCGCGAAATCGGTGAAGGAAACCCGCTACCACGTGCAGCATGCGCGCGAATGGCTGGTGCGCCTCGGCGACGGCACCGACGAATCGCATCGCCGTGCACAGGCCGCGCTCGACTACCTGATTCCGTACACGCGCGAGTTCTTCGCGGCCGACGCGATCGACGACGCGGTTTCCGCACCGGGCATCGGCCCGGCGCCGGCCGCGCTCGAAGCCGCATGGCGCGCGGACGTGGACGATGCGCTCGCGGAAGCGACGCTCACCCTGCCCGCGCCCGTGCAGCACGTGACGACCGGCAAGCAGGGCGAGCACTCGGAACACATGGGCTACCTGCTCGCGGAAATGCAGAGCCTCGCGCGCCAGCACCCCGGCGCGAGCTGGTAACCGGCCGACCCAACGGAGCCCGACGATGTCCGTCCAGACCGCCTCACCCGCCGACGCCGCACCCGCCGCGCACCGCAACGATCCGTTGCTCGCGCGCGCGTGGGACGTGCTCGAAGCCGTGCCCGATCCCGAGATTCCGGTCGTGTCGATCCGCGAGCTCGGCATCCTGCGCGACGTCCGTCGCGCGGACGACGGCCTGCTCGAAGTCGTGATCACGCCGACCTACTCCGGCTGTCCGGCGATGTCGCAGATCGCCGAGGACATCGCCGCGGCGATGCACGCCGCCGACCTGCCGCCGCACCGGATCGAGACGGTGCTCGCGCCCGCGTGGACGACCGACTGGATCACCCAGGAAGCGCGCGACAAGCTGCGTGCGTACGGCATCGCGCCGCCCGTCGGCCAGTGCGCCGGCGCCGCGCCGCGGGAAAACGTCGTGCGTTTCGTGCCGCGCCCCGTCGCGGCGCCCGTGTGCCCGCGCTGCGGTTCCGCCCGCACCGAGCGTCTCGCGCAATTCGCATCCACGGCCTGCAAGGCGTTGTATCGCTGTGTCGACTGCCGCGAACCCTTCGACTACTTCAAACCTTATTGACCATGGCGACCCCGCAATTTCACCCGCTGCGTATCCGCGACGTGCGCCCCGAGACCGCCGACGCCGTCACCGTCTCCTTCGACGTGCCGCCCGAGTTGCGCGACGCGTACCGCTTCACGCAGGGCCAGTTCGTCACGCTGAAGACCCACATCGACGGCGAGGAAACGCGCCGCTCGTACTCGATCTGCGTCGGCACGACCGACTACGACCGCGACGGCGAACTGCGCATCGGCATCAAGCGCGTGCGCGGCGGCCGGTTTTCGAACTTCGCGTTCGACACGCTGAAGCCCGGCCACACGATCGACGTGATGACGCCGGACGGCCGCTTCTTCACGCACCTGAACGCCGACCACGGCAAGCAGTACGTCGCGTTCTCCGGCGGATCGGGCATCACGCCGGTGCTCGCGATCGTGAAGACGACGCTCGAGCTCGAGCCGCGCAGCACGTTCACATTGGTCTACGGCAACCGCAGCGTCGACGCGATCATGTTCGCCGAGGAGCTCGAGGACCTGAAGAACCGCTACATGAACCGCTTCGTCCTGTATCACGTGCTGTCGGACGACCAGCAGGACGTCGAGCTCTTCAACGGCGTGCTCGACCAGGCGAAATGCGCGGAATTCCTCGCCACGCTGACGCCGGCCGACGCGATCGACGAAGCGTTCATCTGCGGCCCCGCGCCGATGATGGACGCGGCTGAAGCTGCGCTGAAGGCAGCCGGCGTGCCGCAGGCAAAGGTGCATGTCGAGCGGTTCGGGACGCCACTGCCGCAGGCGGGCGCACCCGTCGTCGAGATCACCGACCAGACGCCGGCCGCCGACCTCGAAATCGTGCTCGACGGCAAGAAGCGCAAGCTGCGCCTGCCGTACGAAGGCGTGAGCCTGCTCGACGTCGGCCTGCGCGCGGGCCTCGCGCTGCCGTACGCGTGCAAGGGCGGCGTATGCTGCACTTGCCGCGCGAAGGTGGTCGAAGGCGAAGTCCGGATGGAGAAGAACTACACGCTCGAGGAACACGAAGTGAAGGACGGCTTCGTGCTCACGTGCCAGTGCCACCCGATCAGCGACAAGGTCGTCGTGAGCTTCGACGAGCGTTGAGCGGCGTCGCGCCGGCGCGGTGCGCCGGTTTCTCGTCGTCACACATCTCGCTTACACTAGGGGCCGCCGGCCGGCTGGACATCGCAACGTCCGCCCGGCCGGCGGTTTTCTTTTGTTGATGACAGGCCGATGAGTACCATTCACGTGATTCAGGGCGGCACCGCCGCCGCGTCGCTGCGCGAGGCTCTCGCGCAAGCCGGACGCGACGAGCGCGTCGTCGGATTGCTCGACGATCTCGCGGTCGGGCCGCTGAAGGGCGCCGACGAGACGCCCGACACGCGCGCCGCCTTCTGGCAACGCGTGCTCGGCGACCAGATTCCCGACTGGCATGCGGAGATCGAAGCTGAATTCACCCGCCTCGACCAGCTCGCGATGGATACCGACCAGGTGGTCGTCTGGCATGCACCGAGCGTCGGCGACAAGCTGCTGTTGCGCCGCGTCGCCTATCACCTGCGCAACGTGCCGCAGCGGCTGAACGAGGTGCGGTTGTCGGCCGCGGACCTCGACGCCTCGCAGCGCGCGGCGCTGACCCGTACCGACCAGGCCTGTTCGACCGGGATGTTCTCGCCGGCGGCACTCGCCCGCAAACGGCCGGCGGCCGCGCCGATCTCGGTACTGCGCATCGGGCGCCTCGCGCTCGAATGGCAGGAGGCGAAGCACCTGAATGCCGAACTGCGTTACTGGGTCAGCAACACGATCAAGAGCGGCCACTACGCGGACCTCGACGCGCTGATCGTCGCGCACGCGGAAACCGGCTGGCTGCCCGCGCGACGCGTCGTCGGCGGCATCATGGCCGGGGCCGACCGCGGTGGGCTGTTCGTCAGCGACTCGATCGCCTGGTGGCGCTGCCGCGAACTCGCGGCCGCCGGCCGGCTCGAGCTGCAGGACGACGCGCCGGCCGCCCTTTCTTCCACGCAGGTGCGCGCAGCAGCCGCGCCTCGCTAACGCTACAACTTTCGCATTCGACCATGGCCCGTACCCGAGCGCCCGACCACGAATCCCAGCGCGAACAGATCCTCGATCTCGCCGCCGAGAAATTCGCGCAGACGAGCTATCCGAGCACGTCGATGTCCGATCTCGCGACCGCGAGCGGCACGTCGAAGGCACGTCTCTATCACTATTACGAGAGCAAGGAAGCGATCCTGTTCGACCTGCTCGACCGCTACACGAAGCGCTTGATGCTGATCATCGCCGAGGTCGAAGGCGCGAGCCAGCGGCGCGGCCTCAGCGAGCGCGACGCGTTCGCCGAGCTGGTGCGCGCATTTCTCGCCGAGTACGAGACGTCGCACAGCCGCCATGTCGCGCTGCTCAACGACGTGAAGTACCTCGAGGACGCGCAGCGCGAAATCGTGCTCGACCGCCAGCGCGACATCGTCGCGGCATTCGCGCGCCAGCTCGCGCGCGCCTATCCGGACCGAATCTCGAAGGAAAACCAGACGTCGGTCACGATGATGGTGTTCGGGATGATCAACTGGACGTTCACATGGCTCAAGCCGGGTGGCCGCCTCGGCTACCGCGACTTCGCCGAACAGGTGATCGACCTGATGGAACACGGACTGTCGCCCGGCGCGTGATTGCCGCGCAGCAGCATGCGTTGCGCGGCGGGCACACTGTGACAGGCCGCCGCGCGTTTCATATGATGAATTTTAAATCCGTTTAAAATCAAACAGATAGAGAATTAACTAAGCGGATTTAGAATTCACCCTCAGCACAAATAACGTCAAATACGGGTTTTCCCCAACCCCACTCAGGTAAAATGCGCTGCATTGCACAAGTCACTGGTGCAGCCACACACTGAGGAACCCACGATGAACACGCAACTCAACCGCCGTGCCGATGCTGTCGGCCACGCCGGTACTGCGCCGGTTCTCGTCAGGGAACTGGCTTCCAAAGACCGTGAGCAAATGCTCACCCACTTTCTCTCGCTCAACGAAGAGGACCGCCTGCTGCGCTTCGGCCAAATGGTGCCCGACCACGTGATCGAGAACTATGTCCGTACGATCGACTTCGGTCGCGACACGGTGTTCGGCGTGTTCGACCATGCGCTCGAGCTGATCGGCGTCGGCCACCTGGCGTACCTGCCCGCCGATGGCGACAAGCGCACGGCCGAATTCGGCGTGTCGGTGCTCGAAAGCGCCCGCGGCCGCGGCGTCGGCTCGAAGCTGTTCGAGCGCGCGGCGATCCGCAGCCGCAACACCCGCGTGACGATGCTGTACATGCATTGCCTGTCGCGCAACGCGACGATGATGCACATCGCGAAGAAGTCCGGGATGCGGATCGAATACGCATACGGCGAGGCCGATGCGTACCTGTCGCTGCCGCCGGCCGACCATTCGACGATCCTCGCCGAGATGCTGCAGGAGCAGGCCGCGGTATTCGACTACGCGCTCAAGCGCCAGGCGCACCGCACGTCGAAGTTCATCGAATCGCTGATGCCCGCCGCGCTGACGGCGTAACATCGGCCGACCGGGCTGCCTCGCGGGGCGCCCGGCCCACCTTCCCTTTCTCGCTTCCCGGCGCCACGCGCTAACGCACTGACCGGATCGGCAACGCCGTCGTCTCCTTGAAGCATTCGAGCGAGAAGCTCGTCTTCACGTCGATCACCGACGGATGGTGCAGCAAATGCTCCTGCACGAACCGGGAGAAATGCGCCATGTCCTCGACCTGCACGCGCAGCAGGTAATCCATGTCGCCCGTCATCGCATGGCACGCGACCACTTCCGGCCAGGTCTGCACGGCCGCGCGGAACAGTTCCGCGTGGGTCGCGCCCGCGCGCGCCGACCTCTCGTCGGCACGGACCGGCACCACGCCGCCGCGCTTCTCGAGCCGCACGCTCACGTACGCGAGCAGGTCGAGCCCGAGCTTCTGCGGATCGAGCAGCGCGACGTAGCCGGTGATCACGCCGATCTCCTCGAGCCGACGGATCCGCCGCAGGCACGGGCTCGGCGACAGGTTCACGCGCTCGGCGATCTCCTGGTTCGACAGGCGGCCGTTTTCCTGAAGAATCGCAAGAATCCGCCGGTCGATGGCATCCAATTCGGCTTGCGCCATCTTCTGCCCTCCAATGATTGTTCAGAGACTGGAAATTGCGCCATCGTAGGCATGGACGATTAAGTTCGCAAGTTTCCGCTCGCGCCCGCCCGCTACACTTTGTCGCACGTACCGATTCGTTGCGCACGCCGACGCGTGCGCCGCGTTCGACATCGAACCGGGCCGCGCACGCCCACGTCGCGCCGGCCGATCGCCCCGCACAGGAGACACGACATGCAGATCCCCAACTGGGACAACCCCGTCGGCACCGACGGCTTCGAATTCATCGAATACACCGCTCCGGATCCGAAAGCGCTCGGACAACTGTTCGAGCGGATGGGTTTCACCGCGATCGCGCGCCATCGCCACAAGGACGTGACGGTCTACCGCCAGGGCGACATCAACTTCATCATCAACGCCGAACCCGATTCGTTCGCGCAACGCTTCGCGCGGCTGCACGGCCCGTCGATCTGCGCGATCGCGTTCCGCGTGCAGGACGCCGCGAAGGCGTACAAGCACGCGCTCGAGCTCGGCGCATGGGGCTTCGACAACAAGACGGGCCCGATGGAGCTGAACATCCCGGCGATCAAGGGCATCGGCGATTCGCTGATCTATTTCGTCGACCGCTGGCGCGGCAAGAACGGCGCGCAGCCTGGCGCGATCGGCGACATCAGCATCTACGACGTCGACTTCGAGCCGATCGCCGGCGCGAACCCGAACCCGGTCGGCCATGGCCTCACCTACATCGACCACCTGACGCACAACGTGCATCGCGGCCGCATGCAGGAATGGGCCGAGTTCTACGAGCGCCTGTTCAACTTCCGCGAAGTGCGCTACTTCGACATCGAAGGCAAGGTGACGGGCGTGAAGTCGAAGGCGATGACGTCGCCGTGCGGCAAGATCCGGATCCCGATCAACGAGGAAGGCTCGGACACGGCCGGCCAGATCCAGGAATACCTCGACGCGTACCACGGCGAAGGCATCCAGCACATCGCGCTCGGCACGAACGACATCTACGGCGCGGTCGACGGCCTGCGCGGCAAGGGCGTGAAGCTGCTCGACACGATCGACACGTATTACGAACTGGTCGACCGCCGCGTGCCGAACCACGGCGAATCGCTGGACGAACTGAAGAAACGCAAGATCCTGATCGACGGCGCCCGCGACGACCTGCTGCTGCAGATCTTCACCGAGAACCAGATCGGCCCGATCTTCTTCGAGATCATCCAGCGCAAGGGTAATCAGGGCTTCGGCGAAGGCAACTTCAAGGCGCTGTTCGAATCGATCGAACTCGACCAGATCCGCCGCGGCGTGGTCCAGGACAAGGCCTGACGCAGACGGCCTCGCGGCGCCCCGCAGCCGGTGCCGCGCGCGCCTCGGCGGCACAGGAAAAAAGGGCGGGAATCTTGCGATTCCCGCCCTTTTGTCTTTTGCATCGTTCCGGCGCGGCCCGACGGCCGCGCGAACGGATCAACGCACGTTCGCCTTCGACACGACGACGCGCGCGGCCGCCGGTTGCGCATCGGCGGCCTGCGCCGGCGCGATCTGACGCATCTGCGCGCCGGCTGCCGCCAGTGCGCTCGCGCCTTGCGCGTGCACCGGGCCGGTCATCGCGAAAAACGCCGCGGACACGATCAGGAAACTCTGGATATGACGTGTGTTCATTGCACCTCCTTTAAAACTGCCGGCGCCTCCCCGGTTGCGTCGAAACGAGCCGACGCGGCCGGGCACCTCCGGCAGGCCGACAAGATTAACGGCATTTGTACGAAGATGGGACCGGCTTTACATGCTTTTACATGATGTAACGCATCGCCGCGCGCCGTTTCGTCGACGCGCCGCTGCCCGTCGGCCGGTGGGCGGCGGGTTTATCCCAGTGCTACCATCACTCAAAACCGGCCAATATGCCGGCCACTGCCGACACGTCCACAAGACGTCGACGCAATCGAAGCTTTGGTGATCCCAAACTGGGTGGAGGAGACAGTTAATGAATGCCCCGCTAGACGCAGGCCAACGCGCGTCGCTCGAAGCCGCGCTGAAGTCCGTCACGCTTGACGACAAATACACGCTCGAACGCGGCCGCGCTTACATGAGCGGCATCCAGGCGCTCGTGCGCCTGCCGATGCTCCAGCAGGAACGCGACCGCGCCGCCGGCCTCAACACGGCCGGCTTCATCTCCGGTTATCGCGGCTCGCCGCTCGGCGGCCTCGACCTCTCGCTCTGGAAGGCCAAGCAGCACCTCGCGGCCCACCAGATCGTCTTCCAGCCCGGTCTCAACGAAGATCTCGCCGCCACCGCCGTGTGGGGCTCGCAGCAGGTGAACCTGTATCCCGGCGCGAAGCACGACGGCGTGTTCGGCATGTGGTACGGCAAGGGCCCGGGCGTCGACCGCACCGGCGACGTCTTCAAGCACGCGAACTCGGCCGGCTCGTCGCAGCACGGCGGCGTGCTCGTGCTCGCCGGCGACGACCACGCGGCGAAATCGTCGACGCTCGCGCACCAGTCCGAACACATCTTCAAGGCCTGCGGGCTGCCGGTGCTGTTCCCGTCCAACGTGCAGGAATATCTCGACTTCGGCCTGCACGGCTGGGCGATGAGCCGCTACTCGGGCCTGTGGGTCGCGCTCAAGTGCGTGACGGACGTGGTCGAATCGTCGGCATCGGTCGACATCGACCCGCATCGCACCGAGATCGTGCTGCCGACGGACTTCATCCTGCCGGAAGGCGGCCTGAACATCCGCTGGCCGGACCCGCCGCTCGTCCAGGAAGCGCGGCTGCTCGACTACAAGTGGTACGCGGCGCTGGCCTATGTGCGCGCGAACAAGCTCGACCGGATCGAGATCGACTCGCCGAATGCGCGCTTCGGGATCATGACGGGGGGCAAGGCGTACCTCGACGTGCGCCAGGCGCTGACGGACCTCGGCCTCGACGACGAAACCTGCGCGCGGATCGGCATCCGCCTGTACAAGGTCGGCTGCGTGTGGCCGCTCGAGGCGCAGGGCGCGCAGGCATTCGCGCGCGGCCTCGACGAGATCCTCGTCGTCGAGGAAAAGCGCCAGATCCTCGAATACGCGATCAAGGAAGAACTGTACAACTGGCCCGATGCGCAGCGCCCGCGCGTGTTCGGCAAGTTCGACGAGAAGGACGGCGCCGGCGGCGAATGGTCGGTGCCGATGGGCAACTGGCTGCTGCCCGCGCACTACGAACTATCGCCCGCGATCATCGCGAAGGCGATCGCGACGCGCCTCGAGAAGTTCGAGCTGCCGTCCGACGTGCGCGCACGCATCGCCGCGCGGCTCGCGGTGATCAACGCGAAGGAAATGGCGCTCGCGAAGCCGCACGTGCAGACCGAGCGCAAGCCGTGGTTCTGCTCGGGCTGCCCGCACAACACGTCGACCAACGTGCCGGAAGGCTCGCGCGCGATCGCCGGGATCGGCTGCCACTACATGACGGTCTGGATGGACCGCAACACGAGCACCTTCAGCCAGATGGGCGGCGAAGGCGTGCCGTGGATCGGCCAGGCGCCGTTCACGGACGAGAAGCACGTATTCGCGAACCTCGGCGACGGCACCTATTTCCACTCGGGCCTGCTGGCGGTGCGCGCGGCGATCTCGTCGAAGGCGAACATCACCTACAAGATCCTCTACAACGACGCGGTCGCGATGACGGGCGGCCAGCCGGTCGACGGGGTGCTGACGGTGCCGCAGATCACGCACCAGCTCGCGTCCGAAGGCGCGAAGAAGATCGTGATCGTCACCGACGAACCGGAGAAGTACGACAGCCAGAAGGCGCTGCTCGCGCCGGGCGTGACGATCCATCACCGCGACCAGCTCGACGACGTGCAGTGCGAGCTGCGCGAGATCGAAGGCACGACGATCCTGATCTACGACCAGACCTGTGCGACCGAGAAGCGCCGCCGCCGCAAGCGCGGCACGTATCCGGACCCGGCGAAGCGCGTCGTGATCAACGACGCTGTGTGCGAAGGCTGCGGCGACTGCTCGGTGAAGTCGAACTGCCTGTCGGTCGAGCCGCTCGAAACCGAATTCGGCACGAAGCGCCAGATCAACCAGTCGAGCTGCAACAAGGACTTCTCGTGCGTGAAGGGCTTCTGCCCGAGCTTCGTCACGGTCGAAGGCGGCCAGTTGAAGAAGCCCAAGGCCGTGTCGGTGGACGGCGGTGCGCTGCCGCCGATTCCGGAGCCGACGCTGCCGGCGATCGACCGTGCATACGGCGTGCTCGTCACGGGCGTGGGCGGCACGGGCGTCGTCACCATCGGCGCGCTGCTCGGGATGGCCGCGCACCTGGAGAACAAGGGCGTGACCGTGCTCGACGTCACGGGTCTCGCGCAGAAGGGCGGCGCCGTGATGAGCCACGTGCAGATCTCGCACGCGCCGACCGACATCCACGCGACGCGGATCGCGATGGGCGAAGCCGACCTCGTGATCGGCTGCGACGCGATCGTCACGGCCGGCGACGAATGCACGTCGCGGATGCGGCACGACACGACGCGCGTGGTCGTCAACAGCGCGCAGACGCCGACCGCCGAGTTCATCAAGAACCCGAACTGGGCGTTCCCGGGTTTGTCCGCGGAAAACGACATCCGCGCGGCGGCGGGTGAAGCCGTCGACTTCATCGACGCGAACCGCTTCGCGGTCGCGCTGCTCGGCGACGCGATCTACACGAACCCGTTCGTGCTCGGCTACGCGTGGCAGAAGGGCTGGCTGCCGCTCACGCTCGCGTCGCTCCAACGCGCGATCGAGCTGAACGCGGTGTCGGTCGAGAAGAACCGCGCGGCGTTCGACTGGGGCCGCCGCGCCGCGCACGACCTCGCGAGCGTGAAGCAGGCCGCGGCCGGCGACGCCCGCCCCGCGCAAGGCGCGACGGTGATCGCGCTGCATACGAAGAAGGCGGTCGACGCACTGATCGCGAAGCGCGTGACGTTCCTCACGGCGTACCAGAACGCCGCGTATGCGGCGCGCTATGCGGCCTTCGTCGACACGGTGCGGGCAGCCGAACGCGCGCTGGCGGACGGCGACGCCGCGCAGGAACCGCTGACCGAAGCAGTCGCGCGCAACCTGTTCAAGCTGATGGCGTACAAGGACGAATACGAGGTCGCGCGGCTGCAGTCCGATCCGGCGTTTCTCGCGCGCCTGTCGTCGCAGTTCGAAGGCGACTGGAAACTGAAGTTCCACCTTGCGCCGCCGCTGTTCGCGAAGAAGGACGCGCACGGCCATCTCGTGAAGAAGGCGTACGGCCCGTGGATGATGTCGGCGTTCCGCTTGCTCGCGAAGGCGAAGTTCCTGCGCGGCACGGGCCTCGACCCGTTCGGCCGCACCGAGGAGCGCCGCACCGAGCGCGCACTGATCGGCGAGTACGAAGCGCTGATCGGCGAGGTGCTGACCAGGCTGAACGCGGCCAACCGCCCGCTCGCGCTCGAGCTGGCGGCGCTGCCGGACGGCATTCGCGGCTACGGCCACGTGAAGGAGAACAACCTGCGCGCGGTTCGCCAGAAGTGGAACACGCTGCTCGCGAAGTGGCGTTCGCCGACGGGCGGGCAGTCGCGCCAGCAGGTCGCGTAACGGCGCGCGGCGGGCGTTCGCGGTCGGGACGTCCGCCACCGCGCGGAGACGGTTCATAAAAAAACGCCACGGAACACAGGTTCCGTGGCGTTTTTCATTGCGCCGCGCGCGATGCGCGGCACACGCGGGCGCGAACTTACTTCGTGTTCGCGTTCGCGGCGGCCACTGCCGTCATGTTGATGATCCGGCGCACGGTCGCGGCCGGCGTCAGGATGTGGACCGGCTTCGCCGCGCCGAGCAGGAGCGGGCCGACCGTCACGCCTTCGCCGCCGACCATCTTCAGCAGGTTGTACGCGATGTTCGCCGCTTCGACGTTCGGCATGATCAGCAGGTTCGCTTCGCCCGACAGCGTCGTGCCGGGGAATGCGGCCTTGCGGACCGCTTCCGACAGCGCCGCGTCGCCGTGCATTTCGCCGTCGACCTCGAGGTTCGGCGCACGCTCGCTGATCAGCTTGCGGGCTTCGGCCATGCGGCGCGACGACGCCGACGGCGCGCTGCCGAAGTTCGAATTCGACAGCAGCGCGGCCTTCGGCACGATGCCGAAGCGCTCGATCTCGGCGGCCGCCTGGATCGTCATGTCGGCGAGCTGTTCGGCGCTCGGCAGTTCGTTCACGTACGTGTCGCACAGGAACAGGTTGCGGCCCGGCAGCATCAGCAGGTTCATCGCCGCGAAGTGCTCGGCGCCCTTCGCACGGCCCAGCACCTGCTCGATGAACTTCAGGTGCGTGTGGTACGTGTCGATCATCCCGCAGATCATCCCGTCCGCATCGCCCAGATGCACGAGCATCGCGCCGATCAGCGTGTTGAACTTGCGCAGCGCGGCCTTCGCGACTTCCGGCGTGACGCCGTCGCGCGCGCCGATCTCGTGGTACGCCTGCCAGTAGCGGTGGTAGCGCGTGTCGTCTTCCGGATTCACGATCTCGAAATCGACGCCGGCCTTCAGCTTCGAGCCGATCTTCGCGAGGCGCATCTCGACGACCGACGGACGGCCGACGATGATCGGCTTCGCGATCTTTTCCTGCAGCACGAACTGCGCGGCGCGCAGCACGCGCTCGTCCTCGCCCTCGGCGAACACGATGCGCGCCTGCTTCTTCTTCGCGGTCGCGAACACCGGGCGCATCACCATGCCGGTGCGGTAGACGGTCGCGCCGAGCTGCTCGCGGTATGCGTCCATGTCCTGGATCGGACGCGTGGCGACGCCCGAATCCATCGCGGCCTGCGCGACGGCCGGCGCGATCTTGATGATCAGGCGCGGATCGAACGGCTTCGGAATCAGGTATTCCGGCCCGAACTCGAGCGAGTGGCCTTCATACGCCTTCGCCACTTCCTCGCTCTGGTCGGTTTCCTCGGCCAGCTCGGCGATCGCGCGCACGCATGCGAGCTTCATTTCTTCCGTGATCGTCGTCGCGCCGACGTCGAGCGCGCCGCGGAAGATGAACGGGAAGCACAGCACGTTGTTGACCTGGTTCGGGTAGTCCGAACGGCCGGTCGCGACGATCGCGTCCGGGCGCACGGCCTTCGCGTCTTCCGGGCGGATTTCCGGTTCCGGGTTCGCGAGCGCCAGGATCAGCGGGCGGTCGCCCATCGTCTTGACCATGTCCTGCTTCAGCACGCCCGCGCTCGAGCAGCCGAGGAACACGTCCGCGCCGACGATCGCGTCGGCGAGCGTGCGCGCGTCGGTGGTCGCCGCGTAGCGCTGCTTCGACGGGTCGAGGTTGCCGCGCCCTTCGTAGATCACGCCCTTCGAGTCGGCGACGAGGATGTTCGACTTCGTGAGGCCGAGGTTCACCAGCAGGTCCAGACACGCGATCGCCGCCGCGCCCGCGCCCGAGCACACGAGCTTCACTTCGGACAACTTCTTGCCGACCACCTTCAGGCCGTTCAGGATCGCGGCCGACGCGATGATCGCGGTGCCGTGCTGGTCGTCGTGGAAGACGGGGATCTTCATGCGCTCGCGCAGCTTCTGCTCGATGTAGAAGCATTCCGGCGCCTTGATGTCCTCGAGGTTGATGCCGCCGAGCGTCGGCTCGAGCATCGCGATCGCCTCGACGAGCTTGTCGGGGTCGGACTCCGAGAGTTCGATGTCGAACACGTCGATGCCCGCGAACTTCTTGAACAGGCAGCCCTTGCCTTCCATCACCGGCTTCGCGGCCAGCGGGCCGATGTTGCCGAGGCCCAGCACGGCCGTGCCGTTCGTGATGACGCCGACGAGGTTGCCGCGCGACGTGTACTTCTGCGCGTCGAGCGGATCGGCATGGATCGCCTCGCACGCGGCGGCGACGCCCGGCGAATACGCGAGCGACAGATCGAGCTGGTTCGACAGCGGCTTGGTCGGGGTGACCGAAATCTTGCCGGGTTTCGGGTTCAGGTGATAAGCGAGAGCGGCCTGCTTCAGTTGTTCGTCCATGATTGACCTGCGAGAGACATGCGAAATTTTGACGGTTCAGTACACAGCACCTTGGGCCGCGTCTGCTTGAATCGAAGGGGTGGTCGACTGCGAGACGGCACGCAGCGCGCCGGATCGGCACGCCATCGAACCTTGGCGGGTAGCAAGAGGAAAGTACAAAGTACTGAACGATTTCTAAGGGTCGCCTAGTGTACACCCCCTAAATGCCGTCCGTTGGTGCGGCGCCGCATCCTCCGCATCCGCATCGAGGCGATCGCGCCCCGTTTGTTTCGCCGGTGGTGAGCCGCCCGCCGAACCTGCGGGAATTCCGCCGAAAACCGGCCTGGATCGGGTAAAATAGCGGGCTACGCGCGCAGCGATGCGGTCGGCCCGCCGATCGCACCCCGGCCCCTCGGGCAGGTTCCCCTTGCTGCGCCACCGGGCCCGCGCCCGCTCTTCGCTCATCACCCAAGGAATGCCCATGACAGGCTACGATCGTCAGTCGATCTCGGATACGACCGCCAAAATCCTGCTCGAAGTGCAGGCGGTGCACTTCAATGCCGAAAAACCGTTCATCTTCACGTCCGGCTGGGCAAGCCCCGTCTATATCGACTGCCGCAAGCTGATCTCGTATCCGCGCGTGCGTCGTGCGCTGATGGAAATGGCTGAAACGACGATCATGCGCGACGTCGGCTTCGAGCAGATCGACTCGGTGGCGGGCGGCGAGACGGCCGGCATCCCGTTCGCGGCATGGCTCGCGGATCGGATGATGGTGCCGATGCAGTACGTTCGCAAGAAGCCGAAGGGTTTCGGCCGCAACGCGCAGATCGAGGGTCATCTGGAAGAAGGCTCGCGCGTGCTGCTCGTGGAAGACCTGACGACCGACAGCCGCAGCAAGATCAACTTCGTCAATGCGCTGCGCACCGCGGGCGCGACGGTGAACCACTGCTTCGTGCTGTTCCACTACAACATCTTCAAGGAAAGCGTGTCGGTCCTGAAGGACATCGACGTCGACCTGCACGCGCTGGCGACCTGGTGGGACGTGCTGCGCGTCGCGAAGGCATCGGGCTACTTCGAGACCAAGACGCTCGACGAAGTCGAGAAGTTCCTGCACGCGCCGGCCGAGTGGTCGGCCGCGCACGGCGGCGCGACGGCCCCGAAGGAGTAATGCCGGCCGGCACGCAGCCGGCACCCTGGCCGAAAGAGCCGCTCGCCTGACCGCGAGCGGTTTTTTTTCGTCCACCGATGCGCATCGGGGCGGCCCCAATCGCGGGCCGCGGCATGCATCGCTCATCGAACCCTAATGCTAGACTTGATCCATCGTCGCCATCAGCTGCGCGGGCAACGCACAACGCCAACAATGCCGGGAGCATCGGCCCGGCCCACGTGACGGGAGAAGCGCCATATGCGTGTGGATCGCCGGATCACTTCGCCTGCGTCCCCGGGTCGTCCTTCGCCGTTCATCGCCGCCCTTCCCTGCGCCGCCGCGTGCGTCGCGTTCGCCGTCCTGCCCGCGCGGGCGGAAGGCCCGTTCACCGTGTCGAGCAACGACCTGACGCCCGGCGGGCGCGTCAGCGCCGCGAACGTGTTCGACCGCGGCGACTGCAAGGGCGACAACCGTTCGCCGCAGCTCAGCTGGCGCAACCCGCCCCCCGGCACGCACGGCTACGCGATCACGATCTTCGATCCCGATGCGCCGGGGCACGGCTGGTGGCACTGGGCCGTCGCCGGCATCCCGGCGAGCGTCACGAGCCTGCCGGCCGACGCGAGCGCGTCGGGCTTCCTGCGCCGCATCGGCGCGAGCGAGGCGCGCAACGACTTCGGGGTCGACGGCTACGGCGGCCCATGCCCGCCGCCCGGCAAGCCGCACCGCTACGTGATCACCGTCTATGCGCTGAAGGGCACGGACCTGCGCGTCGCGCAAGGGCGCCCCGCCCCGATGTTCGAGCACGAGATCGGCACGCTGGCGATCGGCACCGCACGGCTCACGGTCACTTACGGACAGTGAGCGCGCATGCGCCGCCTGCCCCATTGCGCGTGTCTCCGGCCGCGATCGCCCGCGCCCGCGAATTTCCCCACGCCGCGTGCGTGCTTTTCTCCCGTCATTTCGGCTTGCTAGACTCGGCGGCACCGGTCGCGGCATCCCGCCGCGCATCCGTCGCGCCGCCCGACCGCGGCGCGTGACGCGGCAGGCCGCGGCGCCCGCCGTGTCGTCCCCTTCCGGAGAACGCTTCATGTCGAACATCGTCATCGTCTATCACAGCGGCTACGGTCACACGCAGAAACTGGCCGAAGCCGTCCACGCAGGCGCGCAGGACGCCGGCGCCACCGCACGCCTGATCGCCGTCGGCGAACTCGACGACGCGGGCTGGGCCGCGCTCGACGCGGCAGACGCGATCGTCTTCGGCGCGCCGACCTACATGGGCGGCCCGTCCGCGCAGTTCAAGCAGTTCGCCGATGCCACGTCGAAACCGTGGTTCACGCAGAAGTGGAAGGACAAGATCGCCGCGGGCTTCACGAACTCCGCGACGATGAACGGCGACAAGTTCTCGACGATTCAGTATTTCGTCACGCTGGCGATGCAACATGGGATGGTGTGGGTCGGCACGGGCATGATGCCGGCCAACTCGAAGGCGGCCACCCGCAACGACATCAACTACGTCGGCGGCTTCACGGGCCTGCTCGCGCAGTCGCCGGCGGACGCGACGCCCGACGAGGGCCCGCTGCCCGGCGACCTCGAGACCGCGAAGGCGTTCGGCCGGCGCGTCGCCGACGCGACCGCCCGCTGGCTGGCCGGCGGCCGCTGAACGAACGCGGCGGCACGCGCGCCCGCTCGCGCCGCCGGTGACGCGGCAATGCGGCGCAGGCGCGCACGAGGGACACAAGACGGCCCGCGGGCCGTCCTTTTTTTGCCCCGCGCGGTGCGGGCCCGCCGGATGAGGTCTTAAAATGGCGGTTTCAGGGCGCCGCGGCTCCCGTTTCATTCAGCGAGAACGAAATGAGCACCAAAGTTTTTGTCGACGGCCAGGAAGGTACGACCGGCCTCAAGATCTTCGAATACCTGTCGGCGCGCAACGACATCGAGATCCTGCGCATCGATGAAGCGAAGCGCAAGGACGTCGACGAGCGCCGCCGCCTGATCAACGCATCGGACGTCACGTTCCTGTGCCTGCCGGACGTCGCGTCGCGCGAATCGGCATCGCTGGTCGAGAACCCGAACACGACGCTGATCGACGCGAGCACCGCGTTCCGCACGAACGCCGACTGGGCATACGGCCTGCCGGAACTGACGCGCGCGCAACGCGAGAAGATTCGCACGTCGAAGCGCATCGCCGTGCCGGGCTGCCATGCCTCGGCGTTCGTGCTCGCGATGCGTCCGCTCGTGGATGCCGGCATCGTCGCGCCGACCTTCGCCGCGCACAGCTATTCGATCACCGGCTACAGCGGCGGCGGCAAGTCGATGATCGCCGAATACGAAAACGCGGCGCCGGGCGGCAAGCTCGCGAGCCCGCGTCCGTACGCGCTCGCGCTCGCGCACAAGCACCTGCCGGAAATGGCCGCGCACACGGGCCTCACGCATGCGCCGATCTTCACGCCGATCGTCGGCCCGTTCCTGAAGGGCCTTGCCGTGACGACCTACTTCTCGCCCGAGCAGCTCGCGAAGCGCGCGACGCCGCAGGACGTGCAGCGCGTGTTCGCCGAGTACTACGCGGACGAACCGTTCGTGCGCGTCGCGCCGTTCAACGCGGATGCGAACCTCGACAGCGGTTTCTTCGACGTGCAGGCGAACAACGACACGAACCGCGTCGACCTGTTCGTGTTCGGCAACGAAGAGCGCTTCGTCACGGTCGCGCGCCTCGACAACCTGGGCAAGGGCGCATCGGGCGCCGCGATCCAGTGCATGAACCTCAACATCGGCGCCGCCGAGGATGCAGGCCTCAAGCGCTGATTCCGCTTGCATGCGATGCAAAGCCGGCCGCTGGCCGGCTTTTTATTTTCCCGTATCAGGCAATCAATAAAATCCGGTTCGCACATTTACAAATATTTACAAGCTTTCCATTGCGCGATTACCGATTGATTAATTAACCCCATTTTATCCAGTCAATCCCGAATAGGGATAAACCGGATACCGCCGCTTTAAACGCTGCCGTTATACGCGTGAGGGCCTCGAGAGCCGTCCGTGCGTGGCAGCCGCCCCACTTCGGCAGCACTCTAGCGCCCTCCGCGCGTTTTAATTCTTACTGAAATCCAGATTCTGCAAGGATTCATTGCGTGCACGCTGTTTCAATCGCCTTTTTTAGACGAGTTCATCAATTGACAGCAAAAATCCAGACAGCGACATTAGCTCGCACAATTAAACGATTGGAGACAGCGGCATGTCGCACGCCTTATCGAAGGGGGTGGCAACGGCCTTTGCCATCGCCCCTTTCCTG
Organism: Burkholderia sp. RF7-non_BP4; assembly: GCF_001521935.1. Classification (NCBI taxonomy): domain Bacteria; kingdom Pseudomonadati; phylum Pseudomonadota; class Betaproteobacteria; order Burkholderiales; family Burkholderiaceae; genus Burkholderia; species Burkholderia sp. RF7-non_BP4. Next base: position 21,061 of record NZ_LOTA01000073.1, read on the forward strand.
ATTGCCTGTGGTGGAGGGGACGGCGGCTCGCCCGCGCCGATCGAAGCGCCCCAATGTTCCGGATCGAGCTGCGGCACGCAAGGGCCGCCGCCGTCGCAGCCCATAAACGGCGCGCTGTGCCCGGCCAACGCCGACATCGTGAAGAGCACGTACCTCGGCGGCGCCGGTAGCGGCGAGATCGTCAGCGTCAACATCGACGCGGTCGCGATGACGTACACGCTCAAGTGGCTCGAATCGCCGATTCCGCTCGCGACCGGCACGGTCACGCCGAGCCGCGCCGGCACCACGATCACCGGCAAGGTCATCCACCCGCCGACCGGCACGCTGCCGACCGCGGAGCAGACGCGCTGCGCGTTCGTGCTCACGCCGGGTTCGGGCACTGCACCGAACGGCTCGACCTATTCGACGGCCGCCGACTTCAACCAGGCGAACCCGCCGATGCTGCTGGTCGGCATGGGCGTCGCGGGCGGCGGCATCCCCGGCGCGACGGTTCAGTACGACGGGCTGACGATCATCCCGGGCGTGATCCAGAACGTCGGCCAGGTGCCGAACCGCCACTTCGACTTCTATCCGTTCCTCGGCTTCGCGAACACGACGACGGACCTCACGAAGCTGCCCGGCACGTACAACGCGCTGATCTACCACCTCGTGCCGTCGAGCAACTACGCGACGAAGGGCACAAATTCGAGCGAGACGTTCGACACGAACGGCGCATGCACGTCGACGAATGCCGGCGGCTGCCAGACGACCGGCGATCCGTGGACGGCGAACGCGAGCGGCGGCTACCTCAACAGCGCGAAGGCGCCGCAGATCCTGCCGCAGACGCGGCTGCCGCTGATCGGCGCGACCGGCAAGTCGGCCACCGCGCACATGGTGATCGGCCAGCTCAACGGCGCGACCGTGCCGGTGGTCGTGCGCACGGGCAACGTGAACCTCGGCACGCCGCCGCTGCACGCCGACGCACAGGTCGACGACGAATCGGGCATCGCGGTGCTCGGCGCGGCGACCGCGATCCAGTCCGGCGCGATCGACGGCGGCTACGCGGGCGCCGATTCGAACTTCAAGTACACGGCGGCACTGATCCGCGGCGGCAACGCGTCGTTCATCAACCCGACCACGCAGGCAGAGGAAGACGCCTTCACGCTCGACTACGGCCAGGGAACGCCGGGCCTGCTCAACACGGCGACGACGCCGGCGAGCGGCGCGACCTACCCGTCCGCATCGGGCGTGGTGATCGCGACGGGCGGCCTGTACGCGGCGCTCATCCAGGGCACGGTGAACGGCGGCGTCACGTCGACGTCGGCGAACGCGAGCACGTCGTCGACACCGTACTTCGGCGTGGGCGCACAGATCAGCAAGTAACGATCGGGGACGCGGCGGCGGCCGGTGCGCCGCCGCGGGATGCAGGGAAGGCACGAAACGACGGCGCCCGGCACGGCGCACGCAGCACGAGCACAAGCAACAGAAGCGGTCGACAGGGAGCCGGCCGCCTGACAAGACAAATCTGGAGGAGCAACATGAAGCGCAACCTCGTTCTGGCGGCGGCCCTTGCCGCCCCCCTTCTTTCCGCATGCGGCGGCGGCAGCGACAATCCGCCCCCGCTCGTCGAAGACCGGCTCTGCCCCGCGACGCTCGACTACAGCACCGTGTTTACCGGCGGCGCGGGCAGCGGCGAACTGGCCAAGGTCCAGCTCGATACGACCAAGATGACCTGGCAGGTCACCTACGTCGAATCGGCGGTTCCGCAAAAGACCGGCACCGTCACGCCGACCCGCGCGGGCACCGTCGACAGCGGCACGCTCACGCAGGAAACGCTGCTGCCGACCAACAAGCTGAACCAGTGCGCATTCCGGCTGAACGGCGCGAGCCTCGACGCATCGCGTCCGGCGCGCATCTTCGTCGGCTTCGGCGTCGCGGGCGGCACGATTCCCGGCAAGGAGATCCAGTTCGACGGCGTGCTCGGCCAGGCCGCGGTGCCCGACACGAAATTCCCGTACTACCCGTTCATCGGCTTCTCGTCGATCGAAACCGACATCACGAAGGTCGCGGGCACGTACAGCCACATCGGCTTCGGCGAAGTGCCGTCGCAGAAATTCGCGCCGGCGTCGATCGACGCGAAGGTGACGATCAACGCGGACGGCACGTGGACCAAGTGCGACACGACCGGCCAGTTCGCCGGCGGCGCGTGCATGCAGCAGGGCACGAACTTCGTGCAGTCGGCCGACGGCAGCGGCGCGTTCCAGAGCAACAACTACCAGAGCCAGTTGAAGCCGACGCTGTCGGCGACGCCGCAGGGCAAGGGCTTCATGATCGTCGGCAAGCTGCGCAACCAGCTGGTGCCGATCCTCGTGCGCACGGGCGTCGCGAACCCGAACCCGACGCCCGACAGCAACGGCGTGCCGGGCCTGACCGCCGACGACGAATCGAGCATCTCGATCCTCTCGCCGCAGACCGCGATCGCCGCCGGCTCGCAGAACGGCGAATACATCGGCGTCGACAGCCAGTTCGACTACCGGACCACCGCGCTGATCGACAAGCAGGCCACGCTGCTCGATCCGTTCCAGCCGTCGCAGGCATCGCTCGCGACCGCGCTCGACCTGGACTACACGCAGAAGGTGCCGGGCACGGTCACGACGATCCACACGGGTTCGGGCAGCACGTCGCCGACCGGCAAGTTCATCTTCACGGGTGGCGTGTTCGGTTTCCTCGACAACGCGGGTTCGACGCCGTATTTCACGATCGGCGCGTTCGTCCAGTAAGCGGAGGCAAGCCGTGATGAAGAAGACCCTTCTTTGCGCGGCGGCCGGCGCCGCCGCGCTGGCGCCGCTCGCGGCGCACGCGCAGAGCGCCGGCAGCAACGTCGTCACGCTGGGCTGGTTCCACGTGATGCCGCAGCAAAGCAGCACGCCGATGACGACCAACGTCGCGCCGACGCCGATCAACACGCCGCTGCGGCTGCCGCCGTCGTTCACGTCGCCGGGCACCGGGCTGCGTACGAGCGGCGCCGATACGGTCGGCCTGACGGTCAGCCACTTCCTGACCGACCACATCGCGGTCACGTCGGTGGCCGGCGTGCCGCCGGTGTTCAAGGTGTCGGGCCAGGGCACGATCAAGCCGCCCGGCCCTGCCGGCGCGCTCGGCACGCAGAACATCGGGCTGGCCTCGGTCAATCCGATCGTGAAGAGCGTGCGGCAGTGGAGCCCGGCGGCGATCCTGCAGTATTACTTCGGGGCGGCGAACGCGAAATTCCGGCCGTTCCTCGGCCTCGGCGTGTCGTACAACTGGTTCAGCGACCTGCAGCTCAACACGAACTTCATCAAGCAGACGCAGGACAACCTCGGCGCGATCCTCGCGGCGGGTGCGGGCAAGCCGGGTACGACATCGGTGGAAGCGAAGGCGTCGTCGTCATGGCAGCCGGTGTTCAACGCGGGCCTGCAGTACAACATGACGGAGCATTTCGGGCTGGTGGCGTCGGTGACGTATATCCCGCTGAAGACGACGTCGACGGTGACGATCAAGGCGGCCGACGGCACGGTGCTCGCCGAGTCGAAATCGGACCTGAAGGCCGACCCGATCATCAGCTACGTCGGGATGACCTACAAGTTCTGACGCCGGCGACGGAGGACGGACAGAGGACGAATGGATGGCCCGTGCAAAAAACGCGGGCAAAAAAAAGCCCGCCTAAGAGGCGGGCTGAATCCATATCAGAGGAGACATGGAGGAGACAGGTGTAACTATAGCGAATCGATTTCTGCATTGCAACATTTCCGTAGAGAAAATCAGGATTTTCCCTCGAATGCGCACTCTAGCGCGCTAGTTCGCACCTGACCCCTTCTCGTTCTCCCGGTCGAGCACCTCGCCCAGCGCATCGCGCAGCAGCGCGACCGGCCGCGTCAGGCGGCCCGGCAGCGCGCCGTGCACGATCCAGACGTTGATCCGCGTCTCCAGCCCCGCCGTTTCCACCACCCTCAGTGCATCGCGATGCGCACTGCGCGCCAGCGCATTCGGCGACGCGATCCCGATGCCCGCGCCGCGCGCCACGAGCGACAGCTGCAACTCCGAACCGAACGCCTCGACCGCGACGTCGAACGGCAGCCCGGCCGCGCCGAGCGCACGGCTCAGCGCCGATCGCATCCCGCAACCGTCCTGGCTCAGCACCCACGGAAAACCCGACAGCACGTCGAGCGACAGCGGGCCGTCGGGCAGCGGGAAGTCGCGCGCGGCGACGAGTACGGTCGGCTGCGTGCCGAGCAGCGTGGCCGTCAGCGTGTCGGGTAGCGCCGCGCTGGCCGGCACCATGACCGTCGCCACGTCGAGCGTGCCGCGCTCGATGCCCTGCACCAGCGCCGGCGACCAGCCGGCCGTCACGCGCAGCGTCAGCCGCGGAAACGTGTCGCGCAGCCGATCGATCGGCCGCTCGAGCGCCAGCTCGGACAGGAACGGCGGCACGCCGATGCGCAGTTCGCCGGACGGCTCGCTGTCGGGCGCGCCGGCCGCCATCAATTCGTCGACCGCACCCAGCACGTTGCGCGCGAGCGCATAGACGTCGCGCCCGGCGGCCGTCGGCTTCAGCGGCTTGCTCTGCCGCTCGAGCAGCGGCATGCCCAGCAGCGTTTCGAGGTTCTGCACGCGTCGCGTGAGGCCCGGCTGCGTCAGATGAAGCTTCGCGGCGGCGGCGACCATCGACCCGCTGTCGACCACCGCGACGAACGCCTGGAGATCACGCGTATTCAAAGCAAACTCGCATAATCATGTTAGACATATTTCAATTGTCGCATAAACATCGGGCGCCTACGATGGGGATTCCTTCGCTCGAAACCCAGGCTTCCGATGAACTGCCCTGCCGATTCCTGCTCGCCCGCCGGCCACCCCGCGCGCGGCGCACCGCCGCCCGCACTCAGTGCGGGCATGACGCTCTTCTTCGCCGCGACGGTCGGCGTGATCGTGATGGACCTGTTCGCCGCGCAGCCGTTGACCGGCCCGATCAGCGCGGACCTGCGGCTGCCGTCCGGCCTCGCGGGCCTCGTCGCGATGCTGCCGCAGCTCGGCTACGCAGCGGGCCTCGTGCTGCTGGTGCCGCTCGTCGACCTGCTCGAGAACCGCCGTCTGATCGTCGCGACGCTCGTCGCGTGCGCGGCCGCGCTCGCACTGCCGGCGTTCACGCGATCCGGCACCGTCTTCCTGCTCGCGACGCTGGCCGCGGGGGCCGCGTCGAGCGTGATCCAGATGCTGGTGCCGATGGCCGCGTCGATGGCGCCCGAAGCGCAGCGCGGGCGAGCGGTCGGCAACGTGATGAGCGGATTGATGCTCGGCATCCTGCTGTCGCGGCCACTCGCCAGCCTGATCGCGGGCACGGCCGGCTGGCGCGCGTTCTATGCGCTGGCCGCGCTCGCGAACGCGGGGATCGCGGCGGTGCTCGCGCTACGCTTGCCGCCGCGCGTGCCGCCGATGACGGCCGGCTATCGCGCGCTGCTCGCGTCGATGGGCCGCCTGCTGGCCGACGAACCCGTGCTGCGCCGACATGCGCTGTCGGCCGCGCTCGCGATGGCCGCGTTCAGCGCGTTCTGGACCGCCGTCGGGCTGCGGCTGGCGCAGCCCCCGTTCGGCCTCGACCTGCACGGAATCGCGCTGTTCGCGTTCGCCGGCGCGAGCGGTGCGATCGTCACGCCGCTGGCCGGCCGCGCCGGCGATCGCGGCCACGGCCCGGCCGCGCAGCGCATCGCGCACGTGACGATGCTCGCAGCGCTCACCGTGCTCGGCATCGCCGGCGCCGGCTGGTTCGGCTTCGATGCGTCGGCGCACCGCGGCCTCGCGCTGGCGCTGCTGGCCAGCGGCGCGGCGCTGCTCGATGCGGGCGTGATCGTCGACCAGACGATCGGCCGCCGCGAAATCAACCTGCTGAATCCGGCCGCGCGCGGACGTCTGAACGGGCTGTTCGTCGGGTTGTTCTTCGTCGGCGGGGCGCTCGGCGCGGCGCTCGCGGGCAGCGCATGGGCATGGGGCGGGTGGAGCGCCGTGTGCGGCGTCGGCTTCGCGTTCGCGGGCGCGGCCGCGGCATACGGCTGGTCGGCCGGCCGCCGGGACGGCGCCGCCGCGTGGCCGCGCGCGTGATGCGGGCCCGGACAGGAAAACGCCCCGCCCTCTGACGAGGTGCGGGGCGTCCGGCGGACCGCGCGGGCCGAATTCAGTGACGAACCAGCGCCATCATCGCGCCGAAGCCGACGAAGAGGCCGCCCGTCAGCCGGTTGAAGACCTTCGCGACGCTCTGGCTCTTCAGCGTCGCGCCGATGCGCGTGCCGAACGACGCGTAGACGAGATACCAGCTCACCTCGATCACCGCGAACGTGACGACGAGGATGCCGAACTGCGGCAGCGTCGGCTCGGATGCGTTGATGAACTGCGGCAGCAGCGCGGCCGCGAACAGGATCGCCTTCGGGTTGCTGCCCGCGACCAGGAAACCGTTGCGGAACAGCACCCAGCGCGATGCCGACGCGACCTGGCGCGACACGGTTTCGACGTCGGTCGCGGGCTGCTCGTCGTCGACGCGCGCGCGCCACGCCTTCACGCCGAGATAGATCAGGTAGGCCGCGCCTGCAAAGCGCAACGTGTTGAACATCGCCGGCCATGCCTCGAGCACGGCGCCGAGGCCCGCCGCCGACACCGACAGCATCAGCACCAGCGCGGTGAGGCAGCCGGCCATCGTCCACGCCGAACGCCGCAGCCCGTGCCGCGCGCCGTGCGTCATCACGAGCAGCATGTTCGGACCCGGAATCGCCGACACGACGAACACCGTCGCCACGAAAAGCCACCACGTATGCAGGTTCATGCCCACCCCGATCGAAAGAGAAACGAAATGTCGATTATGCCGCGCGCGCGGCGTGTCTGTCCCGCGTCGGCTCAGCGGCCCGCGCGGCGCAGCGCGACTTCGCCGAGCACCGCGAAGTCCTGTTCGCCGCCGCCGTGCGCGAGCGCATCGAGCAGGCTGTCGCGCACGACGCTCGCCACCGGCAGCGGGACCGATACGGCGTCGCCGGCCTGCAGCGCGAGGCGCACGTCCTTCAGCCCGAGGCGCGCCTTGAAACGCGCGGGTTCGTAGCTGCGCTCGGCGATCATCCCGCCGTAGCCTTCGTAGACCGGCCCCGGAAACACGCTGTTCGTGATCACGTCGAGGAAGTCGCGCATCGCGACGCCGTGCGCGCCGAGCAGCGCGGACGCCTCGCCGAGCGTCTCGATCGCCGACGCGAGCGTGAAATTCGCCGCGATCTTCGCGACGTTCGCATGCTGCGGCAGCGAGCCGAAGCGCCAGGTCTTCTGGCCGATCGCGTCGAACAGCGGCTGCACGCGGTCGATGGCCTCGGCCGGGCCGCCGGCCATGATCGTCAGGCGCGCGGCGGCCGCAACGTCCGGGCGCCCCATCACGGGCGCGGCGACGTACGCGAGACCGCGCGACGCATGCGCGTGCGCGAGCGACTCGGCGAGCGCGACCGACACCGTGGCCATGTTCACGTGAATCAGGCCGCGCGGCGCCTGCGCGAGCAGTGCGTCGTCGAATACTTCGCGCGCCGCGGCATCGTCGGCGAGCATCGAGAACACGGCATCGCCGCGAAACGCGTCGGCCGGCGTCGCGACGATCTGCGCGCCGAGCGCGGCGAGCGGCTCGGCACGCTCGCGCGACCGGTTCCAGACCCGCACGGCATGCCCTGCCTTCAGCAAGTTCGTCGCGATCGCCTGCCCCATTTCTCCCAGCCCGATAAATCCGAGATCCATTTCCCGCTCCTTCGACTCGTGAAGCGTGGAGTTAAACACAGATGGCGGTGACCTGCAGCCCCGGCGACGGGCGGCGCGCGGTGCGCGGTGCGATACTGCCCGGATGGCGACCGCGACCTTCCGCTTCCACGGCGAACTGAACGCGTTTCTCGCTCGCGCCCAGCGCGAGCGCGCGTTCGCGCACGCGTTTGCCCGCGACGCGACGGTCAAGCATGCGATCGAGGCGCTCGGCGTCCCGCATACGGAAATCGGCCGGCTCTGCGTGAACGGTGCACCGGCCGGCCTCGACCGGCCGCTCGGCGACGGCGACCGCGTCGACATCCATCCGGAGCGCGCGCAGCCGGCAGCCGCATCGCCGCTGCCGCAACCGGACCATTGGCGCTTCGTCGCCGACGCGCACCTCGGCGGCCTTGCGCAGCTGCTGCGCCTCGCCGGCTTCGACACCTGCTACGACAATCACTACCGCGACGACGAGCTCGTCGCGCTCGCCTCGCGCGAAGGCCGGATCGTGCTGACCCGCGACCGCGAGCTGCTGAAGCGCCGCGCGGTCGCACGCGGCTGCTACCTGCACGCGCAGCAGCCCGACGCGCAGCTGCGCGAACTGTTCGCGCGGCTCGACCTCGCGCCGCACATGCGGCCGTTCCGGCTGTGCCTGCGCTGCAACGCGCCGCTGCACGCGCTCGATGCGGCGGACGCCGCCCCGCGCGTGCCGGACGGCGTCCGGCAGCGGCACCGGCGCTTTGCCGCGTGCGACGTGTGCCGGCGGGTGTTCTGGGAAGGGTCGCACTGGCGGCGCATGCGCGCGGTGGTCGACGCGATGCGCGCGCCGCCGCCCGCTGCCCTCGACGTTCCGGACGTCGCGGACGCCTGAAAAAACAAAACCCCGCAGGCCGGAGCGTGCGGGGTTTCGCGACGGGCGGCTGGCAGGGCCAGCCCCGGCGAAGCGTGCTTAGTTCTGCGCGCCTGCGTCGTTCGTGCCGGCGGCCGAAGCGGCTGCGGCCTTCGCCTTGCCCTTCGCCGAACCGTGTTGCTTCAGCTGGTGCTTCGGCTTGCTGTGATCCTTCTTGGCCGGTGCCGATGCCGCGGCCGACGTGTCGGCTGCCGGCGCCGACGCCTGTGCGAATGCCGAAACCGATGCGAGAGCGAATGCTGCGGTCATGATCGAAGCGAGCGTCTTCTTCATTGTTCTTCCTTTAGCGGAGAAAAAGTCAAACGTACCGGTAAGAGATGCGAGGCATCCGCATCGGAACATCAGTCGCGCCGGGCTGCCGGTCGCCGCCGGGCGGGTCGGCGCCTGCCTTTCCGCCTCGACGAATTCTGATGCACTGGCTCCATAACGCGTCGCCCGCGCGACGAGTTGACATGCGGCTTGCATCCCTCGGGTTTCCCCGTAGGCGCCGGTTTCGGGCCCGCACGACGCGCCGCGGCACGTGCATCAATCGTCCGACAAACCGCCTCTCGCGCCCGCCGCCGCGACGCTATACTGGCCTCCTTCCGTCCCAACCGGACGCGGCCGGTCGCGAGACCGCCGCCGTCGCGAGGCGCCCAAATTGCCCGATCACAATCTGGACAAACTGAAAATCGACCGGCGTCCTGTCGCGACCGCGCCACGCCGGCGCCGGTGGGTCCGCTATGCGGTCGCCGCCGCGCTCGTCATCGTCGCGATCGTCGCCGTGCTGGCGCTCACCGGCCGCCCGACGGTCGACACGACCGCCGTCACATCCGCCTACCCGTACCAGAACGACACCCAGCTCAACGCGACCGGCTACGTCGTGCCGCAGCGCAAGGCCGCGGTCGCGTCGAAGGGCCAGGGGCGCGTCGAATGGCTCGGCGTGCTCGAAGGCACGCGCGTGAAGAAGGACGAGATCATCGCGCGGCTCGAAAGCCGCGACGTGCAGGCGTCGCTGGCGCAGGCACGCGCGCAGGCGCAAGTCTCCCGCGCCAATCTCGGCGTCGCCCAGGCGGAGCTGAAGGACGCGCAGATCGCGCTGCGCCGCACCGCCGCGCTCGCGCCGAAGGGCGCGGTGCCGGCCGCGCAGCTCGACATCGACACGGCCCGCGTGAACAAGGCGCGCGCGTCGGTGAACAGCGACGAGGCCGCGATCGCGTCCGCCGAAGCCAATGCGCAGGCCGCGCAGGTCGCGGTCGATCAGACGGTGATTCGCGCGCCGTTCGACGGCATCGTGCTGGCAAAACACGCGAACGTCGGCGACAACATCACGCCGTTCTCGTCCGCGTCGGACAGCAAGGGCGCGGTCGTGACGATCGCCGACATGGACACGCTCGAGGTCGAGGCCGACGTCGCCGAATCGAACATCGCGAAGATCCGCGCGGAGCAGCCGTGCGAGATCCAGCTCGACGCGCTGCCCGACATGCGCTTCGCGGGCCGCGTGTCGCGCATCGTGCCGACCGTCGACCGCTCGAAGGCGACGGTGCTCGTGAAGGTGCGTTTCGTCGACCGCGACGAGCGCGTGCTGCCCGACATGAGCGCGAAGATCGCGTTCCTGTCGAAGCCCGCGTCGCCGCAGGACCGGCAACCGGTGACGGCCGTGCAGGCGAGCGCGGTGGTCGAGCGCGACGGCCGGCCGGTCGTGTTCGTCGTGAAGGACGACACCGTGCATGCGGCGGCGGTGACCAAGGGCGCGCGGATCGGCGAACTCGTCGCGATCCGCGGCGTGAAGCCCGGCGACACGGTCGTGCTCGCGCCGGGCGCGAAGCTGAAGGACGGCGCGAAAGTGACCGTCGCCAAGAAGTAGCGTGGCGCGCGTGAACGACGCCGCGCCGCCGCTCGTCGAGATCAGCCACGTCGCGAAGTCGTACCGGCGCGGCAACCAGATCGTGCCGGTGCTGACCGACATCACGCTCGACATCGGCGAAGGCGACTTCGTCGCGCTGATGGGGCCGTCGGGTTCCGGCAAGAGCACGCTGCTCAATCTCGTCGCCGGCATCGACCGGCCCGACAGCGGCGAGCTGCGAGTGGGCGGCCTCGACATCTCGCGGCTCGAGGAAGCGCAACTGGCCGAATGGCGCGCGGCGAACGTCGGCTTCATCTTCCAGTTCTACAACCTGATGCCCGTGCTCACCGCGTTCGAGAACGTCGAGCTGCCGCTGATGCTCACGCACCTGTCGCGCCGCGAACGGCGCGAGCGCGTCGAGCTGGTGCTCGACATGGTGCATCTCGGCGACCGGGCGACCCATTACCCGTCCGAGCTGTCGGGCGGCCAGCAGCAGCGCGTCGCGATCGCGCGTGCGTTGATCACCGATCCGGTGCTGATCGTCGCCGACGAGCCGACCGGCGACCTCGACCGCGCATCGGCCACCGACGTGCTCGCGATGCTGCAGCGGATGAACGCCGAGCTCGGCAAGACGATCATCATGGTGACCCACGACGCGCACGCGGCCGCCGCCGCGCGCTCGCTCGTGCATCTGGAAAAAGGGGAGCTGATCGATGGGCACGCCGTCTGACGGACGCGAGCGCGCACGATGTACGTGCTGAAGCTGATCGCGCGCAATGCGCTGCGGCACCGGCTGCGCACGCTGCTGACCGTGCTCGGGCTGACCATCGCGGTGCTGGCGTTCGGGCTGCTGCACACCGTCGTCGACGCGTGGTACGCGGGCGCGGCCGCCGCGTCCAGCGGCCGGCTCGTCACGCGCAACGCGATCTCGCTCGTGTTTCCGCTGCCGGTCAGCTACGAGAACCGGATCCGCGGCGTCGACGGCGTGACCGCCGTGGTCCGCTCGAACTGGTTCGGCGGCATCTACCGCGACCCGAAGAACTTCTTCGCGAGCTTCGCGGTGTCGGAGAACTACCTCGACCTGTATCCGGAGTTCATCCTCCCGGCGCAGCAGCGCGCCGACTACGACCGCGACCGCCGCGGCTGCCTCGTCGGGCGCCAGCTCGCGACGCAGTTCGGCTTCAAGGTCGGCGACGTGATTCCGCTGAAAGGCACGATCTATCCGGGCACGTGGGACTTCGTCGTGCGCGGCATTCTCGACGGCCGCGACGACTCGACGATCACGCGCCAGCTGGTGTTTCACTGGGACTACCTGAACGAGACGGTGCGCAAGCGCACGCCGAAGCAGGCCGACCAGGTCGGCGTGTTCGTGCTCGGCGTCGCGAACCCGGACGACGGCGCCGCGATCGCGCGCAACGTCGACGCGGTGTTCAAGAACTCGCTCGCCGAAACGCTGACCGAGACCGAGCAGGCGTTCCAGCTCGGCTTCGTCGCGATGTCGAACCAGATCATCGCGGCGATCCGCGTCGTGTCGTACGTGGTGATCCTGATCATCATGGCCGTGATGGCGAACGCGATGGCGATGAGCGCGCGCGAACGCACCGCCGAATACGCGACGCTGAAGGCGCTCGGCTTCGGCCCCGGCTTTCTCGCGTTGATCGTGTTCGGCGAATCGGTCGTGATCGCGGTGGTCGGCGGCGGGCTCGCGATGCTCGCGACACCGCCGGCCGCGAGCCTCTTCAAGCAGGCCGCGGGCGGCATCTTCCCGGTATTCAAGGTGTCGGCCGAGACGATGGTGCTGCAGGCCGCGTGCTCGGTCGCGGTCGGCCTCGCGGCCGCGCTCGTGCCGGCGTGGCAGGCGGCGCGCGTGCGCGTGGTCGAAGGCCTGCGGGCGATCGGATGAGCGCATGGCGATTCCGCTGACCTACATCGCGCGCAACCTGTGGACCCGCCGGCTCACCACCGCGCTCACCGCGGGCGGGATGGCGCTCGTGATCTTCGTGTTCGCGACGGTGCAGATGCTCGACGCGGGGCTCACGCAGACGCTCGTGTCGACCGGCGAACCGGACAACGTCGTGGTGATCCGCAAGGGCGCGGAAACCGAGATTCAGAGCGCGATCGACCACCAGCAGGCCAACGCGCTCGAGATGCATCCGGCCGTGGCGCTCGGCCCCGATGGCCGGCCGCGGGTGTCGAAGGAAGCCGTCGTGCTGATCTCGCTCGTGAAGACGTCGAGCGGCAAACCGTCGAACGTCGTGATCCGCGGCGTGTCGCCGGCCGGTCTCGCGCTGCGCCCGCGCGTGAAGCTCGTGGCCGGCCGCGCGTTCGCGCCGGGCTCGTCGGAGATCGTCGTCGGCAGCGCGATCGCGAAAGGCTTCAGCGGCACGCAGCTCGGCGACAGCCTGCATTTCGCGCAGCGCGACTGGACCGTCGTCGGCATCTTCGACGCGGGCGGCAGCGGCTTCGATTCGGAGATCTGGGGCGACGTCGACCAGCTGATGCAGTCGTTCCGGCGCACCAGCTATTCGTCGATGGTGCTGCGCATCCCGAGCGCCGACGGCTTCGCGCGCTTCAAGGCCGACATCGACGTCGACCCGCGCCTGACGGATGAAGCGAAACGCGAGCAGACGTTTTACGGCGACCAGTCGAAGGCGCTGTCGACCTTCATCAACATCCTCGGCATCACGCTGTCGACGATCTTCTCGATCGCCGCGATGATCGGCGCGATGATCACGATGTATGCGTCGGTCGCGAACCGCACCGCCGAGATCGGCACGCTGCGCGCGCTCGGCTTCAAGCGCATGAACGTGCTCGCCGCGTTCCTGCTGGAGGCGCTGCTGCTCGGCTTCGTCGGCGGCGTCGCGGGGCTCGCGTGCGCATCGCTGATGGAGTTCGCGTCGTTCTCGACGACCAACTTCCAGACCTTCTCCGACCTGTCGTTCCGCTTCGTGCTGACGCCCGCGATCGTCGTGAAGACACTGCTGTTCTCGCTGGTGATGGGGCTCGTGGGCGGGTTCCTGCCGGCGATGCGCGCCGCGCGGCTGAACATCGTCGACGCGTTGCGCGCGCAGTGACGCGCGCGGCCGCTCACGCCCGACGCTCGCGCGGCACCCACGCGCCGTGGAACCCGGCCGGCACGCGACGCGGCAGGTGCACCGTCGCGACCGGCGCCGCGTCGATCGCGCGCGCATCGAGGATCACGACGTCGCTCGTATCCGTCGCCGCGCGGTAGACCACCACCAGCAGCCAGCCGTCGTCCTCGTCGGCGCCGCCCGGGCGCGGCACGAACACCGGCTCGCCGTTCTGGTCGCCGGCCGGCACCGCGTAACGCGTCGTCGTGCCGCGCACGTGGTCGAAGCGCATCACGCCGCGCATTTCGGCATTGTTCGGCTGCTCGGCCGCATACAGATAACGGTAGCGGCGCCCCGTCCGGCTTTCGTTGATGCGCGGCAGCTCGATGCCGCCGTCGGCGAGCGGCCCCTCGTCGATCAGCCCGTTCGCCGTATCGATCACGTAACGCCACAGCTCGCCGACCGGGTTGTCGGCGAAGCGGCCCGTGCGCGCGTCGAGCCGCAGGAACCACGGATAGCGCACCGCATCGAGCACGATGCACGACGCATCGCAGTCGTACGCGTTCACGACGTGCTGGATGAAGCACGGCTCGATGCCGAACCAGCGCACGTCGCCGCCGTGGCGCGGCATCACGCCGATCCGCGCGTCGCGGTCGTCGTGCCAGCGCAGCGGCATCCGGTGCCCCTGCTTCAGCATCGCGAAGTCGTAGCCGACGTTCAGGTCGAGCAGCAGGCTGCGGGTTTCGGTGATCGCGAGGTCGTGCATCATCGACGGCGCGCGCACGTCGACGGCGAGGTCGACGCGCTGCACGCCCTGCGCGTCGGCAACGCCATAGCGCAGCCACGGCGCGCGCCAGTCCGCGCGAAACAGGATCAGTTCGCCCGTCACCGGATCGACCTTCGGATGCGCGGTCATCGCGCCGCCGAACGCCGCGTGCCGCGCGGGCGCACCGAGCGTGTCGAGCGCGGCCGTGATCGCGAGCGGCGCGCCGCCTTCCGCCAGCGCGAGCAATTCGCCGGCGTGCTGCAGCACGTTCACATTCGGATTCGTGTCGGGCAGGTGCGGCGCCTGCTCCGGCGCATGCACGTCGGCCCAGCGGCGCGTGCGCGCCCAGCGGTTCCGGTAGCCGGCCGCGCGACCGCGTTCGAATGCGATCGCGTGCAGCATCGCCGCTTCCGGCCACCACGACAGCACGTCGTTGCCCTCGAAACGGCCGCCCGGCGGATTCGGGCCGTTGCGCAGCAGCGTCCCGTCGAGTTCGGGCGGGATCGCGCCGGTCACGCGCAGGTCGACGAGGTCGACTTCGTCGGCGACCGGCGCGATCGCGCCGCGGTTCAGATCGAACGTCGTCATCGCGTCGTGTGCTCCGTCAGCAGTCTTCGGTCGACGGCGGCAGATCGCCGTGCGCCAGCGCGAGCGCATGACCGCGCACGTCGTCGGGCCAGCCGGCGATCAGCTCGGCCATCCGCGCGAGGTCGTTCGCATACAGCGCACGCGCGGCCTCCTCGAATCCGGGCAGGTCGCCCGCGATCGCGGACATGAAGTGGTACGCGCGCGCCTGCGCGTCGCGGCGCCGGTCGGCCGCCGCGTGCGTGCGCCGTGCGTCCTCGACCAGCTTGCGCAGCGCGACGGACGCGCCGCCCGGCTGCGCGGCGAGCCAGTCCCAGTGACGCGGCAGCAACGTGACCTCGCGCGACACGACGCCGAGCTTCGGACGGCCGCGGCCGCGTTGTTCGGCCGCGCCGGCCGGCTCGCCGGCGGACGCGGACGCCTCGCCCGGCGCGGGCGCGTAACGCGCGCGAATATCGTCCGCCGTGCCGCGCAGGTCGAGGTCGATCGAGCGGCCGGTCGCGTCGTCGAAGATCACGATCGTGCCGGACATCGCGTCGCCGGCCGCCTGCCGGACCGCCACCGCCACCGTCGCGAGCGGACCCGACGCGACGCGCCGGTGGCCGTCGAACGCCGTGTAGGAAGGGAGAAGTGTGGAGAGCGTCATCGTGGTCGCCCGTAGGCAGAAATCGGAATGACGCTATTTTTATCCGGGTATAAATTGAATGTCAATATCACCCGGGTAAAAATTTGCCGACATCGTGCGCGCGTCGAGTGAGCGCGCTGTCCCGTCTTCAGGGCGTCGTGGCCGACATCGCGGTCACGCGCGCGCTGGCGAGCGCATCGTCGAGCGACACATGCCCCTCGAATGCCGACGACGCCGGTAGCGGCCGGTTTTCCTCGATCGCGTGAGCGAACTGCACGCCGGCGTCGTCGGCAAGCCGTGCGCGCAGCGCGGCGACACGCGGAAACGCGTCCTGCTCGAACACGGCGTGATAGTCCGCCCAGCGGGCGATTCCCGCGAAATACGCGTCGGCCAGCGTGCGTTGCGCGCCGAGCAGCCACGGACCGTCACGGCGCTCGAGCAGTGCCTCGAGGTGACGGTGTGCCTTCAGCACCTTGCCGCGACCATATGCCTGCAGCACGGTTTTCTCGGCGCCTTCGGCGCCGTGTTCGTACACGTACCAGAGCGCGCCGAACGCGCTGAAGAACGTCGTGTTCAACCACGCGAGCATGCGGTTCAGACGGTCGAAATCCGCGCTGCCCTGGCGGAACGCGAGGCCGCTGTCGAGTGCCTGTGCGCCGACATGGCCGAGGATCGCGACGCTTTCGGTCAGCACGTCGCCGTTCGCGGTCACGAACGCCGGCGTCTCGGCGGCGGGGTTCAGCGCGAGGAAGGCGTCGCTCGTCACGAGGCCCGGCATCGTGATGCGCGACAGCCGGTAGGGCCGGCCAGCCCATTCGAGCGCGACGATCGAACCGAACGAGCAGCCGGCGGGAATGCCGTAGAGAAGGATCGGAGACATGGGGATTTCGCAGAAGTTGATCGAGCAATCATGCTCCCATGACGAACGATCGCGCAGTAGCCGCTAGAATCGAAACTCGTCGTTTCTCCTGGTGGACGCCGACAGTGAATCTCAACGATCTCTACCTCTTCGTACAGGCGGTCGACGCGGGCAGCATGTCGGCGGCCGCACGTCGGCTCGACCTGCCGAAATCAACGGTCAGCAAGCGCGTGGCCGAGCTCGAGCGCACGCTCGGCGCGCGGCTCGTGCATCGCACGTCGCGCAGCTTCCGGCTGACGCCGGTCGGCGCCGAATTCTTCGAGCATGCGCGCGCGGCGGTGATCGAGGCCGAAAGCGCGCGCGACGCCGTGCTGCGGCAGGCGGCCGAACCGGCCGGCGTCGTGCGGATCACGAGTTCGGTGCCGGTGGCGCAGCACATCCTCGCGCCGTGCCTGCCGGCACTGGCGATCGCGCACCCGAAGCTGCTGCTGCAGATTCATGCGAGCGACCGGCTCGTCGACATCGCGCAGGAAGGCTTCGACATCGCGGTCCGCAGCCATTTCGCACCGCTCCCCGATTCCGCACTCGTGCAACGGCCGCTGGCCACGTCGCCGATCGTCGCCGTTGCGTCGCCGGCATATCTCGCGCGTGCGGGCACGCCGGACGCGCCGGCCGACCTAGCCCGGCACGACGGGCTTCATCCCGGTCCTCAGCCATGGCGGCTGCAGCGCGCCGGCGACACCGTCGACGTCGCGCCGCGCATCCGGATGCAGGCGGACGAGTCGACGCTGCTGCTGCAGGCCGCGACGGCCGGCCTCGGGGTCGCATGCCTGCCCGACTGGATCGCGGGCGCCGCGCTCGCGTCGGGCGCGCTCGTGCGCGTGCTGCCCGGCTGGCGGGCCGGCACCGTCACGACCACACTGCTGATGCCGCACCGGCGCGGCCAGTTGCCCGGCGTGCGCGCCGCGGTCGAGTTTCTCGCGAAACACGTCGCGGCCCACCACGGCGCCGCCCCGGACGACGCGCACGCATGAACGAACCCTCCGGCGAAGCGCGCCCACAATTCGCGTCCGCCTCCAATCGATCCAATTCCTGAATCGATCAAGTCAGCAATTGGCATGAAAGCGTGATTTTCGCCATGCCAGAATGACCCGGACGCCCGCCTCCGCGCATCGGCGTCCGGCCTCCGGCCGGCAAGATGACCACGAAAAAACGCGCGCACCGACGCGCAGCCGCTCGACGGCACCTTCCGCCCTTCGGAGGAGACAGTCATGAATCCGCTTCACGCATTGCCGGCGTCCGCGTCGGCAACGACCCGGCGCACGCGCGTGCGCTGGCTCGTGCTGACCGTGCTGTTCGCGGTCACGACGATCAACTACGCGGATCGCGCGGCGATCGCGATCGCGGGCCCGGCGCTGGCCCGCGCGATGCATCTGAGCCATGTGCAGATGGGCTTCATCTTCTCGGCGTTCGGCTGGTCGTACGTGATCGCGCAACTGCCGGGCGGCTGGCTGCTCGACCGCTTCGGGTCGCGCATCGTCTATGCGTTCAGCATCTTCTTCTGGTCGCTGTTCACGCTGCTTCAGGGCGGCATCGGCTTCGTCGGCGGTGCGGCCGCGTTCGCGCTGCTGTTCGGATTGCGCTTCCTGGTCGGCGCGGCCGAGGCGCCGTCGTTCCCGGCCAACAGCCGGATCGTGTCCACGTGGTTTCCGGCCGCGGAACGCGGCACCGCGTCGGCGATCTTCAACGCCGCGCAATACGCGGCGACCGTCGTGTTCGCGCCGCTGATGGGCTGGCTCGTGCACGCGTACGGCTGGCAGTCGGTGTTCGCGGTGATGGGCGTGCTCGGCTTCGCATTCGTGCTGGTGTGGAACCGCACGATGTACGACCCGAAGGCGCACCCGCGCATCAACGGCGCGGAGCTCGACTACCTCACCGAAGGCGGTGCGCTCGTCAACATCGACCAGGCGACCGGCGCGCGCGACGGCGGCCCGTCGATGCGTCACGTGAAGGCGCTGCTGAGGAACCGGATGCTCGTCGGCGTGTACGTCGCGCAGTATTGCATCAACGCCCTCACCTACTTCTTCATCACGTGGTTTCCCGTCTATCTCGTGCAGGCGCGCGGGATGTCGATCCTCAACGCGGGGCTCGTCGCGTCGATCCCGGCCGTGTGCGGGTTCCTCGGCGGGATTCTCGGCGGCATCGTGTCCGACGCGCTGCTCAAGCAGGGCCAGTCGCTGTCGGTCGCGCGCAAGGTGCCGATCGTGATCGGCATGCTGCTGTCGATGTCGATGATCGTCTGCAACTACACCGATTCGCACGTGCTCGTCGTGCTGTTCATGGCGCTGTCGTTCTTCGGCAAGGGGCTCGGCGCGCTCGGCTGGGCCGTCAACGCCGATACCGCGCCGCGCCAGATCGCCGGCCTGAGCGGCGCGCTGCTCAACACGTGCGGCAATCTTTCCAGCATCACGACGCCGATCGCGATCGGCTACATCGTCGATCGCAGCGGCTCGTTCAACGGCGCGCTGGTGTACGTCGTCGCGCACGCGCTCGTCGCCGTGATCTGCTACCTGTTCGTCGTCGGCGAAATTCGTCGCGTCGAGCTGAACTGAATGGCGCGGGCCGCGCCGGCGCGTCCGGCGGCCCGCGCATGACCGGAACCAGGAGCGAACCGATGTCCGAATCCCGCCGTGCCGGCACCCCGCGCGTCACGCGCATGCAGGTGATCCCCGTCGCCGGCCGCGACAGCATGCTGCTGAACCTGTGCGGCGCGCACGCGCCGTATTTCACGCGCAACCTCGTGATCCTCGACGACAGCAGCGGCCACACGGGCGTCGGCGAAGTGCCCGGCGGCGAAGGCATCCGCCAGGCGCTCGAACGGATGACCGATCTCGTGGTCGGCCAGTCGATCGGGCGTTACCAGGCGACGCTCAATGCGGTGCGCGCGGCGTTGTCCGGCACCGGTGCGGCGGCAGGACGCACGATCCGGCACGAGGTGACGTCGGCCGGCGAGGCCGCCGTGCTGCGCCAGCCGCACGAGATCAACCTGCGGTTCGACAACGTGATCACCGCGATCGAGGCCGCGCTGCTGGACCTGCTCGGCCAGCATCTCGACGTGCCCGTCGCGGCGCTGCTCGGCGAAGGCCAGCAGCGCGACGCGGTGCCGATGCTCGCGTACCTGTTCTACATCGGCGAACGGCGCCGCACCGACCTGCCGTATCGCGACGAGATGCACGCGGCCGATCCGTGGTTCCGGCTGCGCAACGAAGCCGCGCTCACGCCGGCTGCGATCGCGCGGCAGGCCGAGGCCGCGGTCGAGCGCTACGGCTTCGTCGATTTCAAGCTGAAGGGCGGCGTGATGGCCGGCGCGGACGAGATGGAAGCGATCGCGGCGATCAAGGCGCGCTTTCCCGACGCGCGCGCGACGCTCGACCCGAACGGCGCGTGGTCGCTCGACGAAGCCGTCGCGCTATGCCGCGGGCAAGGTCATCTGCTCGCATATGCGGAGGACCCGTGCGGGCCGGAAGCCGGCTACTCGGGCCGCGAGGTGATGGCCGAATTCCGCCGCGCGACCGGCATCCCGACCGCGACCAACATGATCGCGACGGACTGGCGGCAGATGGATCACGCGGTGCGGCTGCAGGCGGTCGACATTCCGCTCGCCGATCCGCACTTCTGGACGATGCAGGGTTCGGTGCGGCTCGCGCAACTGTGCCGCGACTGGGGGCTCACGTGGGGTTCGCACTCGAACAACCACTTCGACGTGTCGCTGGCGATGTTCACGCATGCGGCCGCGGCGGCGCCCGGCACGATCACCGCGATCGACACGCACTGGATCTGGCAGGAAGGCGACGCGCGGCTCACGCGCGAGCCGCTCGAGATCGTCGGCGGCCAGGTGGCCGTGCCCGAGCGCCCAGGGCTCGGGATCGAACTCGACATGGCGCAGGTCGAGGCGGCTCATGCGCTGTACGGGCAAGTCGGCGGCACGGCGCGCGACGATGCGATGGCGATGCGGTATCTGGTGCCGGGGTGGACGTACGATCCGAAGCGGCCGAGTTTCGGGCGCGGATGACGGCGGCGGAACGGACACACGAAAAACAAAAAGGGCTCGGTCTGGCGACCGAGCCCTTCGAATTCCGTTGGTGGAGCCGAGGGCCACTGAACTGTAGTAAAAACACCAAAAGAATGGGCTGAATTTTTCGCCGCGGCGTTTCCGCGCGTCCCGGAATTTGCCCCGAAGCCGGCGTCGCTGCAAATCCGGCCTGAAAGTCCGACCGCAGAAACTGAAACAGCGCTGCCGGGGAGCGCCGTCACTTCACCCGTTATCGTCGAATCTGCACGGCTCCACTACTCGTTTTTGACGAGAAGCAGGCCAGATTTGCGCGGGCGTCCCACAGCGCATGATGCTGATGGCCGTGTTCGGCAAAAAACGCGGCCAGTCCTGCTGACTTCAGCCTAGTCCAGATGTTCTCCTGCTGCCACCCTTTCGGAAGGCTCCCAGTCAGGCTTTCGAGTAGTCGCAGGTCCACGTCGTTGTCGTAGCAGAGGATTGGGCGGTTGCGAACCCGAATACGAAGCAGCCAGGCCGTCACTTCGGTGCGAAGCTGCCAGTCGAAAAACTCGATGAGATGCTGAATCATCCAAACGACACGCACCTGATTGAGGCCAAGGGCTCGCTAGGCTTACCAGACGGGCGCGACTCAATGATGGAGGTGTTGTCGGTAGTCGTTCACTGCGAGGGCGGCTATTCACGGTCATGCGCCATCGCCCTGGCGCTCCACCGGCTATACGGCTACCAAGCAGAAATCGAGCATCTTTCGCAGGCCAACCCGTCGGTCGTACAAATGATGGCCGGAGATAACCGCCCCCGTCGTCGGGAACGACAACAAACCCGTCGTTAAGACGTTTCAATGACCACGCCCGTCAGCCCGGCACTATACACCGACCGGCCAGCGGTCACGCTCGCGGGCTCCAACGATGTGTTAAAGCGTGTCGACGGGTGCGTTCAGCGTAGTCCGTATGCTTGGCGAACTCCGTATCAGAACCTTCAATACGGCCGAACACCGATGCGAGGGTTCAGGCAGGCGTAGATGAGAGTAAATGCAATGAACAGGAGCAGGAAGCTGGCTACCGCCTTGCCTACGTCACTAGCCCGCTGGGTTTTGGTGAACAGAATGCTCCCGATGAGCACCAACGCGATACCCGTGAAGAAGTCAGTCGCCAGACCGCCGGCAGTCTGACCATCCACAAAGCTGAGGTAATCGTAGCTCAGCAGGTGATGGAGTTGGTCGACGCTCCTGAGGGAAAGCAGCGCACCAACGCTGAAGACCATGCCTACCAGGGAGAGGATGGATGCCGCTGTCGCCAGCACGATTTGCGTCCGCTTCTTCATAAGTTAGCCGACCGTATAGAAAGCTTGAGTTTGCGCGTAGAGCAGGATGACGAGCAATGCAACGGACCACCCAAGCACAAATGCGAAGCTCTTGCCGGTGCGCGCGCCTCGGAACACCAATCCACTCGCTGCCAAGCTGATGGCCGCCAACACCAAGACATAAAAACGGCTCGCCAGCAATTCCGCTTCCGGTATCGCGCGGTCCAGTCGGTTAGCCCAATGATAGGTGATTGGCTTCAATGCGAGGCCCTCTCCTATTACGGAAGGCCTGAGGAGCAAGCCGATGGAAGGGACGCCAGCTGCGACGTAGCACAGCACGAGCGCCGCAAGCATAGCAACGGTGAGTCTCAGTTTCATAGGTTGTTGAACTCGGCGAAGTTCCAGCGCACGTGCTTGTTCATGCTTCCCCAGACATCGGCGTCCCAGTCTCGATAGTCGCCGTAGAGACGCTGATACATCCACTTGCCATTGCGCTGCTCATACACGGCATTCTGAACAGGAGAGCCCAGGTAGTTCGAGCTTTCCCGGTTGCCAGTATTCGTCGCGCGAATCCAGGGACCGAGTTCCAGGTAGCTTGTCCACTTTCGGCGGGGTGTCTCGCCCGGTCCAGGGAAGTTGCCCTGCATGATTTCTATCCGTCCTGGCCCCGCGCCGGTTACGACCTGGATATGCCCGCCGTTAAATTCGACGAAGAGGTCGCCTGGCAACAGGTCACTGTCCGCTACAGGGAGCGAGTTTTTCAGCACGTCGGGCGCGCCGCTGGCATAAGCGACATCAAGAGCAAATCCAGCCGGTGTCGGCGGAGCCGTCTTGTTTCCGGACTGATAGTCCATGTCGATGTTTTTAAAGACTGCGGAGCCGGTCTTGATTTTCAAGGGCAACTTGTTGCGGGAGGCAAACTCAATGAGAATTTCGAAGGCGAAATCCTCACAGGTAAATCGGTTCGTGTCATTTCCACCGGTAGGTGACCCGTCGATGGGTTCGCTCTCCAGCTTCGACATATCGACCTTTCGAGCCTGTATTTCCTTGGCCAGTGCGGGTGCTGCAGCATGGTATTGAGCTATCCACTGGGCATTCCATTCATGCCGGTGAATCCAGTAGATTTTGTGTTGAACCGTGACGGCCTTACGTTCGTCCTTGGGGGTCATCAGCGCGTTGGCCAGTTGCATTACTCACTCCCCCCCGCCAAGTGAAGAAAGAACTGGACATCATGCGCTTGGTCAGCCGAGATGAGTTCGGTTTTCCCGTTCGCTGATGTAATGCCTTGCACGGTTTTTCCATCCGCGCTCTTGAGCATATAAGGCAACCCTTCCACTGGTTCCCCGTCGCTGTTGATAATCCGAAAGTGCTGGTCGTGCGTCTTGAACGCGTGCTCAATCAGCTCGCCGCTTGGCGTAAAACCGAGGTCGGCCAAATGATTGCTCTCGAAGGTCATGTACATGTCGGTTTGAGAGGCAATCATCACCGGGGGCGGGTCGCATTTACAGGCGCAAATGTCACCTTCCAGCGCTGGCTCCTTCCCCATCATTGAACCCGGCCAGCGTGGCCCCGTCGGGACAATACGGCCGACGGATTTGCAGGCCGGACAAGTCACCTGCGCACCGAGAAAGGTCGGTTCGGTGCCGTGATGGGTCGTCATAGGCACCCCTTCAATCACCGTTCCGTTGGCAGACGACTTGTCGCCCACCATCAAGTAGCTGCGCCTCATGCTGGTGATACCTTTAAAAACGTTGAACAGGCTAGTGGCCGTAGAACCATCCTGGCGTCCCGCAAATCCGTTCTTGCGGGGAAACCAACAACTTCAGTCGTCGAGTCAAAGCTTTGCCAGTGGCGCGGGGGATACAAAATGCCACTGCTCGAACTCAGCGTCGTAGAGCGCCACCTGGTTGTACTCGCTCTCCGCCGGCGCGAGGCCGCCCATCTTTTGCACGGCCGCCGTAACGGCTCGGTTGCGGCGCGTTTCAGGCCAGCCCATCATCGTGTTGAACGTCTCTCGATACGCAAACAGGCCGGCGCTCATATATAGCTCGTCGAGAACTGTCAGGGTGCCCTGTTCAAGTCTGAACGCGATGTGATGAGCGTGCTCGGGTGGAACCTGCATCTCGTGATGCGAAGCGCAGGAGACGGGCTTGCCGTTGTGCCGGGCAATCAACTGGCCGTTCCGCGCCGGCCAGCCCAGGTGCACGTCGAGCGCAAGACGACCGTTGTTGTCGTCAATGAATGTCGTCGGAACGAATCCGCTAGCGGGAATTGCGTAGTAGCGCTTGCCTTGCTTCGAGGCGAAGATTGCGTCGAGCATGGCATCCACCGGCGAGAGGTATGCGCAGATTGCGTCGCCCCCATCGTGCCGTTCGCACAGCACGTTGACCCAATTCGGATTGTCCGGGCGAGGCTCATAGTTCGCCACCAGATACAGGGATGGCTCAGGGAAAAATACCTGCCCGGGCGAAAAATCGCTTTGTGCTGTTCGTGTTATCAAGACGTCTCTCTACGTCATTATCGCCACGCAAATTATTAGGTCAGAAGAATGTGTTTGTCCATCGGGTGACTGCATGTAGCGGCTGCTTAGCCAGCGAATTGACACATTTTCACGATGGCGCCGTACCGATGAGTACGCGCCGTCCCGGAAGCGCAACGCCGCCCCTCAACCGCGCCACACGGGAGCGTTCAGAGCAATGTCGAGCGTCGCTTCGACGTCCGCCAGGACGGTCAGCATCCGGAGGGCGACGGAGGCCTATCGGCCGGAGTCGCAGACCGGCGCCCACGCCGGACTGTGCCCTTTGGGCGGAGCCACGAACGGGGCACACCGGCAGGTGTGAGGCACCCCCAGGTGCCAATTACTGTGCCGAGTGCAGGTGCGGCGGCGCCGAAGCCCCCACGTTTCTGGTTCATTTCCCCGTCGCCTGAGAAATTTCGCCGGCCACGCCCCACGCACCGAGCTATACGGTTCGCGACGCAGATTTTGGCCAGCAGCTTGCGGGCATCGTCGCGCTTGGCACGCGCGTCCTTCAGAGCGACATACGGGTACTTGCCGAACGATAGCCGTTTCTCCTTGCCGTCGAACCGCTACTTCAGGCGCCAGAGCTTCGACCCTGTCGGGGTAATCTCAAGGTAAAGGCCGGCCCCATCCCACAGGCGGTAGGTCTTCCCGGTCGGCTTGGCGTTCTTGACGGCGAGGTCGGTGAGGGGCATGGGGGCATCCTCGGGTGGGGAAATGAACCGATGCCCCTTATGCTGCCCCGGAAAGCGCCCAGATTTCAATGGACGTCGTTGGACGACCCTAGACGCAAAAAAGGCCGGAAGCCTTGTGGGACAAGGACTTTCCGGCCTTCGCTGGATGTCTCCAGACTTGAATGTGGTGGAGCGGAGGAGGATCGAACTCCCGACCTTCGCATTGCGAACGCGACGCTCTCCCAGCTGAGCTACCGCCCCAACAGTCGACCATCATACACACGCATTTCCACGCTTGGCAATAGGGGATCCGTCACCCCCGGCGCGTTACTTTGACGGCGCGCCCGCCAGCACCCATTCGACCACGGAGCGCAGATCCGCGTCGCTCATGCGCGGATGCGCCGGCATCGGAATCGCGCCCCAGACGCCGGAGCCGCCGTCCTTCACCTTCTTCGACAACTTCGCGACGGCTTGCGGATCGGACTTGTAGCGGGCGGCGATGTCCTTGAACGACGGACCGACGAGCTTGCGGTCCACCGCGTGGCAGCCCATGCACGCGTTGCCGCGCGCGACCTTGAGGCCGTCGCCGACGTCCGCCTGCGCCGTGCCGAGCACACCGGCCGCGAGCGCCGCGGCTGCGGCGCCCTGCACCATCCATTGCCTGAACTTCATCTGCGTCGACTTCATTGCGGCGTTGCCTTCGGATTGCCCGGGTGCACGCTCGACGAATTCGAGATCGGCGCCGGCGGTTGCAGCGGCGTGGACTGGACCGACGCATCGGGCACCGCACCGACCGTCGCGGCATCCGCGGGCGCGGCGGCGGGTTGGGCGCCGGACGCCCCGCTCGGCGACGCGGCTTGCAACGCCTGCGCGTCCTGCGGCTGGATGTACTGGAACACCTTCACGACCTTCTCGACGCCCGGCACCTGGCTGGCCGCATCGGCGCCGCGATTGCCTTCGTCGACCGTCACGAGCCCCATCAGATAGACGTTGCCGCGCTCGCTGACGACCTTGTAGTAGTTCGCCGACAGCCCCTTCGTCGCGATCAGCTCGGACTTCACGCGCCCTTCGAGGTACGAGTCGTTCGCGCGCGACGACAGCGACGACGACGGCTCGACCGACAGCTCGTTGACGATGCCGTTCACGTTGTTGATGCCGCGCACGATTTCCTCGGCGCGCTGCTTCGACGCGTTGTTCGGCACTTCGCCCGTCAGCAGCACGCGACGGTTGAACACCGTCACGTTCACGTGCGACTGGTCCGGCAGCCCGTTGTTGATCTGCGAGAGCGACTTGACCTGGATCTCGCGATCCTCGGTCTGCGCGCCGAGCGTGCGGCGATCGGTCGCGATCAGCGCGCCGCCGCCCGCCGCCGCCCCAAGCACGCCGAGCACGCAGCCCTGCAGCGACATCGCGAGGCCCGCCGTCAGCGCGGCGAGCAACGTGGTTCTGACGAGCGTCTGTTTGACGCGGCTTTGATTCATCGACGGCTCTCCTTCGTTCAATCCTCACCCAGCAGCATCGCGTCGATGCCGTCGCACAGGCAGTGGATGGTCAGCAGATGGACTTCGTGGACGCGCGCCGCACGCGAGGCGGGCACGCTGATCGGAATATCGGTGTCGGACAGCGCGGCGGCCACGGCATGGCCGTCGCCGCCCGTCAGCGCGACGACGGTCATCTCGCGCTCGTGCGCCTCGTCGATCGCGGCCAGCACGCGCGGCGACGCGCCGCTCGCGTCGAGCACCAGCAGGATGTCGCCGGTCTGCCCGAGCACGCGCACCTGCTGCGCGAACAGCTGATCGGCGGCGGCTGCCCCCGTGAGACCGCCCTGCGATGCATCGGTGGCCAGCGCGATCGCGGGCAGGCCCGGACGATCGCGCTCGAAGCCGCCGACGAGCGACACGGCGAGGTAATGCGCTGCGGCGGCCGACGGGCCATCCCCGCATGCGACGATCTTGTTGCCGTTCGCCAGCGCGGCGAACATCGCGTCGACCGCGGCTGCGATCGGCAGCGACAGCGCATCGGCCGCTTCGGCGTGAAGCGCGGCGCTGTCGCGGAAATGTTGCTGAATACGTTCGACTGACATCGATTCCTGGTGAACTGGGCGCGCATGGCACGCAGCGCGCAACGTCATGGGTGCGGCGAGTTTACCGCACTCCGGCACCCTCTCCGGCGGTATGACAAGAACTCTTTACATCTCGTCACAGCTCGCGGCTATGCATCGTCGGCACGAAATGCATCGCGCAGCCACTCGAGCCGACCGGCCTCGAACGCGACGACGTCGAAACGGCATGCAGCACCCGCGCCGTGCCGCGCCCAGAAATGGAGCGCGGCCGCGACCAGACGCCGCCGCTTGCGCAAGCCGACGCTCGCCGCCGCGCCGCCATGCCGGGCGCTGCGCCGCGCGCGCACCTCGACGAACACGAGCGTGCCGTCGGGCGTGCGCATCACGAGGTCGAGCTCGCCGCCGCGCATCGTCACGTTGGCCGCGACGAACGCGAGACCGCGACGTTCCAGGAACTGCCGCGCGCGCTGCTCGAACGTCGCGCCGATCGATCTGGATCGCGCCGTGCCGGAAAAGTCGCCGCCGCCGGTCGGCAAACCGCGCTCGTTGCCCGGCGCGGCCGGCGCCGCGTGGCACAATGCCGTCCTTGTTCCGCTTGCGCCGCGATTGCGCGCATTGCCTGCCATGACTGCCCTCCTTGAACTCGCGCAAACGCAGCACTACCCGGACGCCGCGCTCTACGTGGTCGCGACGCCGATCGGCAACACCGCCGACATCACGCTGCGCGCGCTGCACGTGCTCGGCCTCGCCGACCGCATCGCGGCCGAAGACACCCGCAACACGGGCCAGCTGCTGGCCCGCTACGGCATCTCGAAACCGCTCGTCGCCGTGCACGAGCACAACGAGCGCGAAGCCGCGCTGCGCGTGATCGAGCTGCTGCGCGCCGGCGAACGCGTCGCGTACGTGTCGGACGCCGGCACGCCCGGCATTTCCGACCCCGGTGCCCGGCTCGTCGACGCCGTGCGCGCGGCCGGCTTCCCGGTGATTCCGCTGCCGGGCGCGAGCGCGGCCGTGACCGCGCTGAGCGTGGCCGGCGACTGGGCCGGCGCGTTCACGTTCGCGGGCTTCCTGCCGCCGAAGCCGAAGCAGCGTGCGAGCGCGCTGCAGGCGCTCGTGCGGCACCCGTACGCGCTGGTGTTCTACGAAGCGCCGCACCGGATCGCGGACACCGTCGCCGCCCTCGCCGACGCGTTCGGCCCGGCGCGCCGGCTGCTGATCGCACGCGAGCTCACCAAGCTACACGAGCAGTTGTTCCAGGGCACCCTGGCCGAAGGACAGAGCTGGCTCGCCGGCGATGCGAACCGCCAGCGCGGCGAGTTCGTCCTGGTCGTCGAAGGCGCGCCGGCCGACGTCGGCGAAGCCGACGACACCGCGCACGACGCGCTGCTGAAGCTGCTGCTGGAAGAAGTGCCGGTGAAGAGCGCGGCGAAGCTCGCGGCCGCGCTGACGGGCGCATCGCGCAACGCGCTGTATGCGCGCGCCCTGGCGCTGAAGGAAGGCTGACGCGCGAGCGCGGGTGGCATCCGCCGCTCGGCACGCGGAAACGAAAAAGGGCTGCCCGAGGGCAGCCCTTTTGCATGAGCGGACGAACCGCCGCGTTACTTCGACGACAGCGACGCGAACATTTCGTCGCGCGCCTCGCGCGCTTCCTGCGGCGACAGCCCTTCGATCTTCACACGGCCCGTGCCGGCATGCACGAGGCCGATCATCTTGGCGGCGGCGTACGACAGGTCGAGCACGCGGCCACGCTTGTACGGCCCGCGATCGTTGACCTTCACGACGACCCACTTGCCGCTCGACGGATTCGTCACCTTGATGTACGACGACAGCGGCAGCGTGCGGTGCGCGGCGGTCAGCGCGTTCATGTTGAAACGCTCGCCGTTCGCGGTGCGGCGGCCGTGGAAATCCCGGCCATACCACGATGCCCGGCCCGTCTGGCGGAAGTCGGACACGTCCTTGCCGTCGATCGGCTCGGCGTCCGCCAGCGACGACTTCTTCGCGTCCTTGCTGTCGGCAGCCGGCATCGATGCCAGCGCGGAATCGAAATTCAGTTGCTGCTTGTCGTCATCCGCTTTCGCGGCAGCGGCCGTCTTGCTGACCGCGTTCTTCTGGTTGGCGCTGCCGGTGGTCTGGCTGGGTGGCACCGCACAGCCCGTCAGCGCAAAAAATAATGCAATGGTCCCGAATCGAGTCGGAAAACGAAAGTTCATCGACGTGTCGCCTTCTGGTTCGGGCCGCACCGATACAACGCTGCTCAACAACGCAGATACGCGGCCCGGACGGCAAATGCGTGCACGCCCCGCTCGGCTACGCGAGCAGGCGGCTAGCATGGGCGCGGCTTTCGTCTCTGCCGCAACCGTCCTGATTAGTTTTCACGTCTGGCGCAACCTGTCCCCGGCAGCCTGACCAGACCCCACATGCCGCCATCGAACATGGCTTCACGTTCGCGCGCGCTGCATACAGCCAACGCACAGGAACGGCGGCACAGGCCTCATCCGGCGGCGCGGCAGCAGGGCCGCAGAACGGGCGCGCAGCACCCGGCCGGACAAGACGTGAGCACCGAATGCTCGGTGCTGGATACACCGCCGGACTCCCCCGGCGGTCGATGCTTGACGGTGATCCGACACCCCTTTTTTAACGGGGCCGAAACACCAGCGAATTGCGTGAAATTCACGCGCAATGGGCGGCATTATACATAAACCAAAACCCCGGCTCGAAAAGCGCCCCGTCCGGACCATTGATTCTCACTATGGCTGTAACAATCGGAATGCTCCGGGATTGCCCTGAGCAGCGCGTCCGACGCCGCGCCGCAAAGGCGGCGGGCAGCGCGCGCGACCGGTACAATCGCTCCTTTTAGCCGCCGGTGCCTCCATGAAAGTCACGCTCATTCCGGTCACGCCGTTCCAGCAGAACTGCTCGCTGCTCGTCTGCGAAAAGACCGGCCGCGCCGCCGTCGTCGATCCGGGCGGCGACATCGAACGGATCGAACAGGAGATCGCGCGGCAGAACGTGCAGGTCGAGAAGGTGCTGCTCACGCACGGCCACGTCGATCACTGCGCGGGCGCGAAGGCGCTCGCGACGCACTACGGCGTGCCGATCGTGGGACCGCAGGAAGACGAGCGCTTCTGGATCGAGCAACTGCCGATGCAGAGCCAGCGCTTCGGCTTCCCGGCCGCCGAGGCGTTCGAGCCGGACCAGTGGCTGAACGACGGCGACACCGTGCAGTTCGGCGACGAGACGCTCGAGGTCTATCACTGCCCCGGCCACACGCCCGGCCACGTCGTGTTCTTCAGCCGCGCGCATCGTGTCGCGATCGTCGGCGACGTGTTGTTCGCCGGCTCGATCGGCCGCACCGATTTCCCGCGCGGCAACCACGCGGACCTCGTGCGGTCGATCAAGGAGAAGCTGTGGCCGCTCGGCGACGACGTGACGTTCGTGCCGGGCCACGGCCCGGTCTCGACCTTCGGCGACGAGCGCCGCACGAATCCGTTCGTGTCCGACAAGGTGTTCGGATGAACCAGACCGCCATCCCCGAAATCTACGTCAGCACCGACGTCGAGGCCGACGGCCCGATTCCCGGCCCGCACTCGATGCTGAGCTTCGCGTCGGCCGCCTATACCGAGGACAAGCAGCTGATCGCGACGTTCTCGGCGAACCTCGAGACGCTGCCCGGCGCGCAGGCCCATCCGGTGCAGGAAGCGTGGTGGAAGACGGAACCGGAAGCGTGGGCCGCGTGCCGGCGCGACCTGCAGGCGCCGGAGGCCGCGCTCGTCGCGTACGTCGAGTGGGTCGAGGCGCTGCCCGGCAAGCCGGTGTTCGTCGCGATGCCGGCCGGCTTCGATTTCACGTTCATGTTCTGGTACATGATGCGCTTCGCCGGACGCTGCCCGTTCTCGTGGTCGGCGCTCGACATCAAGACGCTCGCGTTCGCGATGACGGGCCTGCCGTACCGCAAGGCGATCAAGCCGCGCTTTCCGAAGCACTGGTTCGACGATCATCCGCACACGCATGTCGCGCTCGACGACGCGATCGAGCAAGGCGCGCTGTTCTGCAACATGCTCGCCGACCTGCGCCGCCAGCAGGCCGCGCTCGCGGGGCTCGCGGTGGGCGACACCGATCGGTCGGAACAGGCGGGGGCGGGACAAAATCCCACGGATCCGCGTGCAAATTAGCGAATCTCGCTCAGCGACGCGCCGCCAGATTGCCTTTCCTTTCCCGGCCCTCTAACATTCAGCGTGTTGTAGCTGCCGCATGGAGGCGCAGGTGACGCTCGATTCCTTTTCGCAAAAAATCCTTCGCCTGTTGCAGCTCGACGCGCGCCGTTCCGTGCAGGAAATCTCCGACCAGGTCGGCCTGTCGAGCACGCCGTGCTGGCGCCGCATCAAGGACATGGAACAGTCCGGCGTGATCCAGCGCTACACCGCGCTGCTCGATCGCGAGAAGCTCGGCCTGCACGTGTGCGCGCTCGCGCACGTGCACCTGACCCGTCACAACGAAGGCGGCGTCGAGCAGTTCGAGCGCGAGATCGCGACCTGCCCGGAAGTCACCGAGTGCTACAGCACGACGGGCGAGGCCGATTACATCCTCAAGATCGTCGCCCCCGACATCAAGGCCTACGACGTCTTCCTGCACGAACGGATCTTCAAGATCCCGGCCGTGTCGCAGGTGCGCACGAGCGTCGTGCTGCGCGAAATCAAGTTCGACACGCAACTGCCGCTGTAACGCGCTGCCCGCGGTCGCCCGCGCCGCTCAGGCCTGCGCGGGCAGCCCGCGCGTGAAGCCGATCCGGCGCGCGCCGAACTGCCGCTTCAACGCGTCGACGTCGAGCCGGCCGGCCAGCGCCGCGTCGGTATCGCCCGCGCCGGCGTCCAGCGTCACGTCGATCTCGAGCCCCGTACTCAAGTAGTGCAGATTGATCGCGGCCGGATGCAGCCCGCGTTGCGCGAGCGCGGCCTCGAGCCGCGCCGTGATCTCGGCACGCGGCGGCAGCGCGAGCGCCGGACGGCGCGCCGTGTCGTTCTCCGGGTCGACGTGGATCAGCGCGTCGAGCACGCGCGGGTCGCGCAGCACGCGCGCACGCGCGGTTTCCGCGATGTAATGGCCTTCGGAGACGGAGATCATCGGATCGACGAGGATGTGCGCATCGACGAGCGCCGCATCGCCCATCTTGCGCGTGCGCAGGTCGTGCACGTCGCGCACACCCGGCGTCGCCTCGAGCAGCGCGCGGATCTCGGCCGTGTCGGCGGTGTCGAGTGCGCGATCCGACAGGTCCTGAAGCGCGTCGTAGCCGAACGTCCAGCCCATGCGCGCGACCATGAAACCGACGATCGCCGCAGCGATCGGGTCGAGCAGCCGCACGCCGGCGAGACTGCCGACGATGCCGATCGCCACGACGAGCGACGAAGCGGCGTCCGAGCGCGCATGCCACGCGTTCGCGACGAGCATCGCCGAACGCACGCGCCGTGCCTCGCGCAGCATGTAGCGGAACAGCGCCTCTTTCGACACGAGCACGGTCAGCGCGACGATCAACGCGGAAAAATGGACGGCCGGGATGTTTTCGAGATTGACGAGACGATCGCCGGCGCGCCAGAGCATGCCGATGCCGACCGCGATCAGGATCGCGCCGAGAAACAGCGACGCGACGGTCTCATAACGGCTGTGTCCGTAATTGTGATCGGCATCCGGCGATGCACCACTATGGCGATTCGCAACCAGCACGACAAAATCCGAGATCAAATCGGAAATCGAATGGATGCCATCGGCAATCAATGCCTGCGAATGCGCAACCACGCCGACGACGATCTGAAACGTCGCAAGCACCACATTCAGCACAATACTGACGAGGGTGCTCTTGCGCGCGACCGCGTGCTTATCTGCGCTTTGCGCGTCGTCGGAAAACGTGGACATGAAATACGAGATATCGGTTGGGATACGGAATTCTATCAAACGAAGTGCGCGCGGCATTCCGTTAACATGAAATTTTCCATTCAAATCAACCGCTTATGCGAACGGGTTGCATTTTCATTCACGCCCGTTTCTGACATTTTCATGACAACGCGCATACATTCCGATTCCAGAATGCAAAAAGCCGCGCTCCTGGCGGATGCGCGGCTCTTTTTGAGACGTCGACTTAAACGATCGTTTAAATCGCAAACTGTTCGCGGTTCTTGCCGGCGATCCAGCGCGGCGGCTTGCCGCGGCCCGACCACGTCGCGCCCGTTTCCGGATCGCGGTATTTGGCTGCCACGCCTGCGCGCGGGCGACCGACCTTGCCTGCCTTCGCGCGGCTGAGGCCAAGTTCGGCGAGCGAAAAGCCGTAGTCGGCAATTTTCTGCTTCACGTCATTCAGCACTTCGGCGTATTCGCGCGACTTCGCTTCTTCGATTTGCTTCTCCAGCTTCTCCCGCTGGGCCAGCAGGTCCTTGTAAGAAGACATAGTTTCCCTTTCTATATGACCAATGGCACCGGTCTGCAGCCGGCTCACCATTCATGGAATATTTGTGCCTCGGATTTTCGAAGGCAGAGATTAGCACAAAAAAGATTTGATAGAAGCGAGATTCATGAAAATCCCGAGATCAATTGTAATTTACACATGTCATTTTGACCGGCTGCGGCCTTTTCTCAAGTTTTCACGCGCTTGCATAGAGATTAGGACATTACTCATCGGGTAATCGGCCTATCAATATACGCAATTACCCTGCATGCGGAAAAATCAAAGCTTTCATCCGACGACAAGTTCGGGAAAATCGTACGGCGCGATGCGCTATTCAGACATCTCCGTATCCGCGGCGTCACGTCACATCCCGCGCGCAGGCAATCAACCGTTCGCGCAACGCACCGGCGTCGCCCGGCACCGAATCGAAGGGCGTGCGCACGCGGCGGCCGTCGCAGCGCCAGTCGGCGCCGTGGCGATCGACGCCGAGCAGGTCGAGCCCGTCGCGGCGCGCATCGCTCGAGTCGTACGCATCCCACAACGCCCGTTCGTCGTCGAACCCGAGCGGCGGCAGCGCATCGAGGCCGGTGCCGTCCACCCAGCCCATCCGGCCGAATCCGCCGATGTAGCGCAGCCGCTCGATGTCGAGCGCCCAGAACGTGAAGTCGCCGAGCGCGAGGTAGCGTCCGGCATCGGGCTCGTAGCGCGTGTAGCGCGCGGCGACATGCGGATCGTCGCCGAGCGGCACGAAGCGACCGAGCAGCGTTGCGCGCTCGGCGTTCAGCACGTCGCCGTCCGGCGCGTCGACGACGAGGAAGCCCGCGCGCGGATCCGCGGTGAGGTTGCGCGTGTGTTCGGCAAGGCCGCTCACGAGAATCACCGGGCGATGACGTGCATCGGGCGCGAACGGCACGACCGTCGGATAAGGAAAGCCTTGCGGGTCGCGCGCGTGGGTCGCGAGCGTGCCGAGCGCGCAGCGGTGCAGCAGGTGCAGGGCAAGGGCGGGATCGATGTTCACGGTGACTCCTGCGGTCGAAAAGCCTGGGCGGCAACGGTGGCGATGACGCGCCGCACTGGAACGCTTCGGGCACGCCGCCTGCGCACCGATGTTACTCGCGGCGGCGTCCCGCCGGGCATCCGCCGAATGGCCAACGCGGCCCGCGCAAGCGGCGCGCGCCGAAGCGTGATCGGCCGAACGGCCAGCGCGCCGGCAAGACCGTAAGCGGTTCGATAGAATCGGACCCATCCGACGGGCGCGACGCGCCCGCGCATCGTCCATTCAAGAGCGCTCCGTGTCCGAAACCTCCTCCCGATCCTCGTCCGACTTCGCCGCGCCGCCCGACGCGCATCGCCTGCTGGCCTTGCCGGTCCGCCAGCGTGCACGCACGGCCACGATGGCTCTCTTCTTCATCGCCGGCATGATGTACGCGTCGTGGGGCGTGCACGTGCCGACCGTGCGCGACAAGTTCGCGTTGAGCCCGGGGCTGCTGTCGATCGCGCTGTTCGCGGTCGCGGGCGGCTCGATCGCCGCGATGCTGACGATCGCGCGCTGGATCGCGCGCGTCGGCTCGCGCACCGCGTGCCTCGCGGGCGGGCTCGTGATGTCCGCATGCGCGGCGCTGATCCTCGTCGTGCCCGATTACTGGATGCTGCTCGTCGTGCTCGCGCTGTTCGGCTTCTCGATGGCGACGCTCGACGTCGCGATGAACGCGGAGGCGAGCGCGGTCGAGATCGCGCTCGGCAAGCCGATCATGTCGTCGCTGCACGGGATGTTCAGCATCGGCGGGATGTCGGGGGCGGCGGCCGGCGGCGCGCTGCTGTCGGCCGGCATGGCGCCGGCCGTGCATCTCGCGCTCGCGGCGGCCGTCGGCGCGGCGGTGCTGCTCGTCGCGAGCCCGGCCGTGCTGCCGCACGTGCCGCATCACGAGCACGCGCACGGCGGCGGCAACCGCTGGCGCTCGCCCGCGCTGTGGATGCTGGGCGGCATCGCGCTGATCGCGCTGATCGCCGAAGGTGCGATGTACGACTGGGCGACGGTCTACATGCGCGACGTCGTCGCGGCGAGTCCCGCGCTCGCGAGCGCGGCCTATGCCGCGTTCTCCGGCGGGATGGCGATCGCGCGATTCGCGGGCGACGCGGTGCGCGCGCGTTTCGGCGCGCCGCAGCTCGTGTTCGCGAGCGCATCGCTTGCGTGCGCCGGGATGATCGGCGCTTTGCTGCTGCCGAACCCGATCGCCGTGCTGACGGGCTTCACGCTGATGGGCCTCGGCCTCGCGAACATGATGCCCGTGCTGTTCGCCGCCGCCGCGCGCGTGAAAGGCATCCACGCGGCCGAAGGGCTCGCGCACGTGGCGGGGCTCGCGTATTTCGGACTGCTGTTCGGTCCGGTCGTGATCGGCGCGGTCGCGCAGGCCGTGAATCTGACCGTCGGCCTGTCGGTCGTCGCGCTGTGCGCGGCGCTCGTCGCGGCCGTCGCGCCGAAGGTGCTCGCGCACCTGAAGATCTGACCGCGCGGCGGGCCCGCCACCCGCTGCAGATTCGCCAAAAAGAAAGCGCGCCTGCGTTGCCGCAGGCGCGCCTTTACCCCTTCTGTCGGCCGCTTTTCAGCTTACATCTTCACTTCGTCAAGCAGCGACTTCTTGCCGTTCTTGTAGTTGTACAGCGAGATCACGCCGTGCTGCAGGTCGCCCTTCGAGTCGAAGGTCGTCGTGCCGATCACGCCCGAGTAGTTCGTCGCCGGCATCGCCGCGAGAATCTTCGCCGGATCCGTCGAGTTCGAACGCTTCATCGCATCGACGATGATGTACACGGCGTCGTACGTGAACGGTGCGTAGATCTGGATCGGCTGGCCGAAGCGCTTCTCGTACTTCGCCTTGAACGCCCCGCCGCCCGCCATCTTCTCGAGCGAAGCACCGGCTTCCGAGCACACGACGTTGTCGGTCGCGTCGCCGGCCAGGTCGGCCAGCTTTTCCGTGCACACGCCGTCGCCCGCGAAGATCTTCGCGCGCAGGCCGAGCTGCTTCGCCTGTTTCGCGAACGGGCCGCCGGTGGCGTCCATGCCGCCGTACATGATCGCGTCCGGATTCTCGCCCTTGATCTTGGTCAGAATCGCGCGGAAGTCGACCGCCTTGTCGTTCGTCGCGTCGTGCGACATCACCTTCAGGCCGAGCGCCTTCGCCTTCTTCTCGAACTCGTTCGCGAGACCCTGGCCGTATGCGGTCGAATCGTCGACCACCGCGACGCTCTTGATGCCCTTCGAGTGCGCGTAGTTCGCGAGTGCCGGGCCCTGCTGCGCATCGGTCGCCACCACGCGATACGTGGTCTTGAAGCCTTGCTGCGTGTAAGCCGGGTTGGTCGCCGACGGCGAGATCTGCACGATGCCCGCATCGCTGTAGATCTTCGAAGCCGGGATCGACGTGCCCGAGTTCAGGTGGCCGACCACCGCGACGACCTTGTCGTCGACGAGCTTCTGCGCAACCTGCGTGGCCTGGCGCGGGTCGGCCGCGTCATCCTGCGGGTCGAGCTGCAGCGTGATCTTCTGGCCGCCGACCGTGAGACCCTTGGCGTTGATCTCCTCGACTGCGAGACGCGCGCCGTTTTCGTTGTCCTTGCCCAGGTGTGCAATACCGCCCGTCAAGGGCGCGACGTGGCCGATCTTGACGACTTGATCGGCGGCCGCGTTGCTTGCAGCTGCAGCGCACAGCATCGCCGCTGCGGTGATCGGCAACAGCTTTTGCATCTTGATATTCATGTAAGTCTCCAGTTTCGGTCCCAATAAACGCCATCGCCCGGTGCCCCGCTGCCATCCCTGTGTTTGCATTCACTGGACGATTCGCCGGTTGCATCGTTCATGCACTTGGCCTCAAGCACGTAGGGAAACAGCCGCTTGTAGCGGCCGCCCGCCCGTACTTGCGCGCAAGTGTAGGTGATCAAATTAATTTGTGGGACTTTTTTGGGGTAGTGGTAACACTACCGATATGGGCGCTTTGGAATGAATGCTCGAATATCGCCGCGAGCCCCACCGGATAAGGGTTTCCGCTAATCTCGGACGGCCGGATGAAAGGTTGATTCAAAGCATTCCCGCGTCATTTCGATTCGGTATTTTGTGCGCGGGATCATTGAATGAAACGCGCGTGACAACACGCGCTTTTCTCGCTTCGATACGAGCCGGTCAGCCGGCCGTCGCGCGCCATTCGGCGTCGAGCGCGTCGACGAGTTGCGACGTCGTGAGCGCGGCGGCGCGCCGTCGCGCGAGCGGCGCGCCCTGCCCGGCCCACAGCGACAGGTAGTCGCCGTCGTTCGCGCGCGCGGCGGCCTGGCGCAGCGGCTGGGTCAGCGCGTTCTGCACCGGATACGGCGCGGCGTCGGCCACGCGTTCGCCGAGCCGCGTCATCAGCGTATTGCGCAATCCGCGCGCATGGCGGCCCGTGATCGCGCGCGTGACCTGCGTCGACGTATCGGCGCTCGCGAGCAGTCGCGCTTTCCAGTCCGTCGCGATCGCGCTTTCCGCACACGTCAGGAACGCGGTGCCGAGCTGCGCGCCCTGCGCGCCGAGCGCGAGCGCGGCGGCGATCCCGCGGCCGTCCATGATGCCGCCCGCGGCGAACACGGGCAGGCCGGTCGCATCGACGAGCTGCGGCACCAGCGCGAGCGTGCCGATCAGCGCGTCGTCGGCCGAGCCGATGAAGGTCCCGCGATGGCCGCCCGCTTCGGCGCCCTGCGCGGACAGCGCGTCGGCGCCGGCCGCCTGCCACGCGCGCCCTTCGGCGACGTGCGTCGCGGTGCCGATCACGTAAGTGCCGGCGGCCTTCAGGCGCGCGACGTCGGCCGCGTCGAGCACGCCGAACGTGAAGCTCGCGACCGGCACGCGCAGCGCGACGAGCGCGTCGAATTGCGCGCGGAAGTTGGGCGCGTAGCGCGCGGGCGCGGTGCCCGGCGGCAGCCCGAGCGTCGCGTTCAACGGATCGATCGCGGCGAGCGCGCGTGCGACGGTCGCCGCGTCGGGCGCGGCCTCGGGCAACACGAACAGGTTCACGGCGAACGGACGCACGGTCGCCGCGCGAATCGCGGCGACTTCGGTCGCGAGACGATCCGGCTCGAACGCGCCGGCGCCGAGACTGCCGAGCGCGCCGGCATTGGATGCGGCCGCGACCATCGCGGCCGTGGTCGCGCCGACCATCGGCGCCTGCACGAGCGGCAGGCGCAGGCCGAAGCGTTCGGAAAACGGATTGGAAAATGCACGGGCTGGCATGGCGAATCCTTCGATGACGATGTGCGAAAGCGCTTTGTAAAGGCCGACACGTCGACTCTATCGAAGCGGCGCAGCGCCGAAAAATGAATAATCGAGATCGAAACGATCGCTGCGCGAGAAGCAGGTTCGAGACGCGGATTCGACACGCGCGCACACCGGGCAGGCGCGCCGCTTGCGCGCTGCAGCGCCACGGGATTGGTGGCACACTAGGCCGCCCTTTTTTCCATCCGCGGTGCGCATGTCGCGCGCCCGTTCGCCAGGAGTTCCAACGTGACTGCCCAATGGATCGACATCCCGACCGGTAACGACAGCTTCGGCGGCTATCTCGCGCTGCCCAAGCGCGGCGAGGGCCCCGCCGTCATCATCATCCAGGAGATCTTCGGCGTGAACGCGCACATCCGCGCGGTCGCCGACCAGTACGCGGCCGACGGCTTCGTCGCGCTCGCGCCGGACGTGTTCTGGCGCACGCAGCCGCGCGTCGAGCTGACCTACGAAGGCGCCGATCGCGACAAGGGCATCGAGCTGATGAAGAAGACCGACGTCGGTCTCGCGATCGCGGACATCGGCGCGGCCGCCGACGCGTTGCGCGCGCGCCCCGAAGCCACCGGCAAGGTCGCCGCGATCGGCTACTGCTTCGGCGGCCAGCTCGCGTATCGCGCGGCCGCGGCCGGCAAGGTCGATGCGGCGGTCGCCTATTACGGCGGCGGCATCCAGAATGCGCTCGACCTCGCCGGCAAGATCACGCAGCCGATCCTGTTCCACTACGCGGAGAACGACCACGGAATCCCGCTCGACGCCGTCGAGCAGGTGAAGGCCGCGTTCGCGGGCCACCACAACGCGTCGTTCCATCTGTATCCGGGCGCCGAACACGGCTTCAACTGCACCGATCGCGCGTCGTACAACCAGCGCGCGTCGGCGCTCGCGCACGGCCGCACGCTGACGTTCCTCGCCGAACACGTGTAACGCGGCAGCGGGCCCGGCGCGTCGGGCCCGCGTTATCCTCCCTTCATCGCCACGGGTCACAACGGGGGTGACTGCGATGCACTCGGACTATCTCGCGCATGACGCGCTCGGCCTCGCCGCACTCGTGCGCGAGCGCAAGGCGAGCCCGCGCGAACTGCTGGACGCCGCGATCGGCCAGGCCGAAGCGGTGAACGGCGCGATCAACGCGATCGTGCTGCAGGACTACGACGATGCGCGCAAGCGGGCGGAATCGGCCGTCGATACCGGCACCGATGCGCCGTTCGCGGGCGTCCCGTATCTCGTCAAGGATCTCGGTGCGGCGGTCGCCGGGCTGCCGTTGTCGATGGGCAGCCGCCACTATCGCTACTTCGTCCCCGCCGACGATTCGCCGGTGATCGCGCGCAGCCGCGCGGCGGGGCTCAACGTGTTCGGCAAGACCAATACGTCGGAAATCGGCCAGATGCCGTACACCGAACCCGAACTGTTCGGCGCGTGCCGCAATCCGTGGAACCTCGATCACACGCCCGGCGGCTCGAGCGGCGGCGCGGCCGCGGCCGTCGCGGCCGGCATCGTGCCGCTCGCGCATGCGTCGGACGGCGGCGGCTCGATCCGGATTCCGGCGTCGTGCTGCGGGCTGTTCGGGCTGAAGCCGAGCCGCAATCCGGTGCTGGTCGACTCGCCGTCGAACGGCGAGCTGGTGGTTCAGCATGCGGTGTCGCGCAGCGTGCGCGACAGCGCGCTGCTGCTCGACGTGACGACCGGCCAGACGCTGCCGCCCGGCGCGCCCGGCACCTTTCTGGGCGAACTCGACACGCCGCCCGGTCCGCTGCGGATCGGCCTCGTCGTCGACCCGATGCTCGCGCCGGCGCTTTCCGACGACACGCGCGCGGCGCTCGACGACGCGGCCGCGCTCGTCGAATCGCTCGGCCATCACGTCGAGCCGGCGACGCTGAACATCGACTACGCACGCGCGGCCGAAACCTTTCTCACGCTGTGGGCGACGATCGCCGAGGAAATGGTGCTGGGTGCACGCGCGCTGACCGGGCGCACGCCGAAGCGCGCGGAGTTCGAACCGGCGACATGGGCGATGGCCGTCGTCGGCAGGCGCATCGCCCGCGCGCGCCTGCCGGACGTGCTCGAATGGCAGCGCCAGCTCACCGTGCAGGTCTCGGGCCTCGTGTCGCGCTACGACGCGATCCTGTGCGCGACGCTCGCGGGGCCGCCGGTCAAGATCGGCGAGCTGCAGCCGACGCCGCTCGAAGCCGCGCAGATGAAGCTGCTCGGCGCGCTGCCGGTGAAACCGCTGCTGCGGGAAATGCTCGCGAAGGCGTCGGAAAAGGCGTTCGCGTGGGCCGGCTGCACCGAGCTGTTCAACCTGACGGGCCAGCCGGCGATGTCGGTGCCGCTCTACTGGAACGCGCGCGGCCTGCCGATCGGCGTGCAGTTCGTCGCGCGTCACACCGACGAGGCGTTGCTGCTGCGGCTCGCGCGGCAGCTCGAACAGGCGCGGCCGTGGTTCGACCGGCGTCCGCCGCTGATGCAGGCGCAGCGCTGACGCCAGCGCCGTCGGCCGTCGGCCGCCGGTGAAAAAAAGCCCCGCCGGTTTTGCCGGCGAGGCTTTTGCGCATGCAACCGCGCGATGACGCTTACATGGAGAGCCGTTCGCAGATCGTCCGCGTCGCGGTCGCCGCGTTCAGCGTATAGAAGTGCAGACCCGGCACGCCCGCGTCGATCAGGCGCTGGCACAGGCTCGTGACGACGTCCGCGCCGAACGCGCGGATCGCGTCGCGATCGTCGCCGAAGCTCTCGAGCCGGCGCGCGACCCAGCGCGGCACTTCCGCGCCGCACATCTCCGAGAAGCGCATCAGCTGCGAGAAGTTCGTGATCGGCATGATGCCCGGCACGATCGGCACGTCCACACCCAGCTTGCGCGCATCGTCGACGAAGCGGAAATACGCGTCGGCGTTGAAGAAGTACTGCGTGATCGCGGAATTCGCGCCGGCTTTCACCTTGCGCGCGAAGTTTTCGAGATCGGCCTTCGGCGAGCGCGATTGCGGGTGGTATTCCGGATAGCCGGCGACTTCGATGTGGAACCAGTCGCCATGCTCGGCGCGGATGAAGCTGACGAGCTCGGACGCATAGCGCAGCTCGCCGACCTCGCCCATCCCCGACGGCAGATCGCCGCGCAGCGCGACGATATGCCGGATGCCGTGCGAGCGGTACTGGTCGAGGATCGCGCGCAGGTTGTCGCGCGACGAGCCGATGCACGACAGGTGCGGCGCGGCCTCGAGGCCGTCCTTCTGCATGTCGAGCACGGTATCGAGCGTGCCCTGCTGCGTCGAGCCGCCGGCGCCGAACGTCACGGAGACGAATTT
This sequence comes from Burkholderia sp. RF7-non_BP4, assembly GCF_001521935.1. Taxonomy (NCBI): domain Bacteria; kingdom Pseudomonadati; phylum Pseudomonadota; class Betaproteobacteria; order Burkholderiales; family Burkholderiaceae; genus Burkholderia; species Burkholderia sp. RF7-non_BP4. The sequence continues at coordinate 63,116 of NZ_LOTA01000073.1, forward strand.
CGGCTTCAGCGGCAGCAGCTGCGCACGCGTCGCGCGCAGCTTTTCGACGCCGTCCGCCGTCTTCGGCGGGAAGAATTCAAACGAGAGTTCGATCGATTTCATGATTCGCAAGAATGGGCGCGGCCGTCAGCCGATGTCGCGCTGCCCGAAGATCAGCGCGGACAGCAGCCACGACACGATGCTGTACAGGATCGAACCGAAGAACGCCGACCAGAAACCCGACACCTCGAACCCCTTCAGCAGCGACGACGCGAACCAGAAGCACAGCGCGTTCACGACGAGGATGAACACCCCGAGCGTGACGATCGTGACCGGCAGCGTCAGCAGGATCAGCACCGGACGGATCACCGTGTTGATCAGGCCGAGCACGACCGCGATGATCAGCGCGGTGCCGAAGCTCTTGATGTGGATCGACGGCACGAGGTACGTGATGATCAGCAGCGCGAGGGCGTTGATGACCCAGGTGAGGATGACGCTCATGGAGGGCTCCGGTTCGGTTGTCGATCTGGTCGGTCAGTGGCCGCCGCCGACCGCCGCACGTGCCCGCGCGGCGGCGGACACGGCGCGGCGGCCGGCGGTCCGGCACCGTGCCGCGCGCCGCGCATGAACGCGGCGCGGCGGCGGCGGTGCATCAGTAGCGGTAGTGGTTCGGCTTGAACGGGCCGTCCTTCTGCACGCCGATGTACGAAGCCTGCTCGTCCGACAGCACGGACAGGTTCGCGCCGATGCGCGCGAGGTGCAGGCGCGCGACCTTTTCATCGAGATGCTTCGGCAGCACGTACACCTTGTTCTCGTACTGTTCGCCGCGCGTGAAGAGTTCGATCTGCGCGAGCGTCTGGTTCGCGAACGAGTTCGACATCACGAACGACGGGTGGCCGGTCGCGCAGCCGAGGTTCACGAGGCGGCCTTCGGCCAGCAGGATCACGCGCTTGCCGTCCGGGAAGATGATGTGGTCGACCTGCGGCTTGATGTTTTCCCACTGATACTGGCGCGTCGACGCGACGTCGATTTCGGAGTCGAAGTGGCCGATGTTGCAGACGATTGCGTTGTGGCGCATCGCCTTCATGTGATCGTGGTTGATCACGTGGTAGTTGCCGGTCGCCGTCACGAAGATGTCGGCCTTGTCGGCCGCGTATTCCATCGTCACGACGCGGTAGCCTTCCATCGCCGCCTGCAGCGCGCAGATCGGATCGATTTCGGTGACCCACACGGTCGCGCCCAGGCCGCGCAGCGATTGCGCGCAGCCCTTGCCCACGTCGCCGTAGCCCGCGACGACCGCGACCTTGCCCGCGATCATCACGTCGGTCGCGCGCTTGATGCCGTCGACGAGCGACTCGCGGCAGCCGTACAGGTTGTCGAACTTCGACTTCGTGACCGAATCGTTCACGTTGAACGCCGGGAACGGCAGGCGGCCGTCCTTTTCCATCTGGTACAGGCGGTGCACGCCGGTCGTGGTTTCTTCGGTCACGCCCTTGATGTGCGCGAGGCGCGTCGAGTACCAGGTCGGATCGGCGTCGAGGTGCTTCGCGATCGACTTGAAGAGCGCGACTTCTTCCTCGTTGGTCGGCTTCGCGATCACCGAACGGTCCTTCTCGGCCTTCGAGCCGAGGATCAGCAGCAGCGTTGCGTCGCCGCCGTCGTCCAGGATCATGTTCGCGAATTCGCCGTTCGGCCATTCGAAGATGCGGTGCGAGAATTCCCAGTATTCGTCGAGCGACTCGCCCTTGAACGCGAACACCGGCGTGCCGGCTTCGACGATCGCGGCAGCGGCGTGGTCCTGCGTCGAGAAGATGTTGCACGACGCCCAGCGGACATCGGCGCCGAGCGCCTTCAGCGTCTCGATCAGCACGCCGGTCTGGATCGTCATGTGCAGCGAACCTGCGATGCGCGCGCCCTTCAGCGGCTGCTGCGCCTTGTATTCGTCGCGGATCTGCACGAGGCCCGGCATTTCGGTCTCGGCGATGTTCAGCTCCTTGCGGCCCCAGCCGGCAAGCGCCATGTCGGCGACGATGTAATCCTTGGAAGCTTGCGAATCGATAATGGCGTTCATCACGCCCTCCTTTCTAAAAAAGTTCTAGAAATTGGTGACGTGAGCGCCGTTCAGGAAGCGGGGCCGGCGCGAAGGTTGCCGCACGGCTGCTTGGTGAAGCTTTCCGAGCCTGGCGGACGCAGGATGGTCCGTCGCAACGCTCCTCGGGAAGCGGGAGGGATTGTAGCAAATCGGCGCGGGAAATGCGCGCCACGCACCGCGCGCGGCGTCGGCGCGCGCGGGCGCTATGAAAGGGTCAGTTCTCGGCGCCGACCCATGCCTGTTCGCGCAACCGCGCGCGCAGGCGCGCGACGGCCTGGCTGTGCAGCTGGCACACGCGCGACTCGCTGACCTCGAGCACCGCGCCGATCTCGCGCAGGTTCAGCCCGCGCTCGTAGTACAGCGACATCAGCAGTTTCTCGCGCTCGGGCAGCCGCTCGATCGCTTCGACGAGCGCCTCGCGCAGATGTTCGTCGAGCAGCGACGACAACGGATCGGCGTGATCGACGCGATAGCGGTCGAGGAACGGCTCGTCGTCGGCCGCGCGATCGAAATCCTCGTAGTAGATGAGCTGGCTGCCGTGCAGGTCCTGCAGCATCCCTTGATATTCGTCGAGCGGCATCTTCAGATGCTGCGCGATCTCGGTCTCGCTCGCGGAACGGCCGAGCTGCTGCTCGACCTGGTGCACCGCGTACTCGACCTCGCGCGACGTCTTGCGCAGGCTGCGCGGCAGCCAGTCGTTGCTGCGCAGCTCGTCGAGCATCGCGCCGCGGATGCGCTGGGTCGCGTAGGTCTCGAACTGCGCGCCCTGGTCTTCCTTGTAGCGGCCGGCCGCGTCCATCAGGCCGATCATGCCGGCCTGGATCAGGTCGTCGAGATCGACGCTCGCCGGCATCTTCGCGACGAGCTGCAGCCCCAGGCGCCGCACGAGCGGCGCGTATTGCGCGAGCACGTCGGCCTGGGTCATCTTTCCTTGAGCGTTGTACATCATGGCTCTCTCCTTCCGGTGGCGCTCACGCGGCGTGTGCCGCACCCGCCTCGTACGACGGCTTGCCGCCCGCATGCACGGCGCGGCCGGCGCCCGATCGCGGGCGCATCGGCCAGTACAGCAGGTCGGCGGCGATCTGCCGGTAATCGCGCGCGGCGACCGACGACGGGAACGCGTCGACCGCGGTATGCATCAGCTCGCGCGCATGCTCGACGAGCGGATCGGCGCTCACGCAGCCGGCGTCGGCGATCGACACCGTCAGGTAGCGGCTCGCGACGCCCGCGAGGTTGTCGAATGCGGTCCTGGCGTCGGCGTGGCTGCCGACGTGATTGGTCAGCACGCGGAACTGCGCGACCGCGTGCGCGAAATGCAGGCGCTTCATGCACGCATACGCCTCGGTGATCGCCTGCGCGGCGACCCGCGTGACGATCAGCACGTCGTGCGCCTCGCGCGCGAGCGGGGAGAACGTGCCGTCGGCACCGAGTTGCGCGTCGACCAGCACGATGTCGGCCTGGCCGTCGACGAAGTCGCTCAGTTGCGACTCGCTGTAGCCGTCCCGCGCGGCCGCGCACAGGCCGAACCCTGCGGCGACGCGCGTGCGTTCGCCGTCGCGCAGCCAGGCGCCCGCGAGCGTCGCCGTGGCCGAATGCACGTCGGCGCGCTCGTCGACGACGAGCACGTCCTTGCCGAGCGCGGTCAGCGCGGCCGCGACGTTCACGACGGTCGTCGTGCAGCCGACACCCGCCGGCCCGCCCGTCACCGCGACGATGCGCGACGCGCGCCCGGCCAGCAGGCGCCGCAGCCCTTCGGCCTGATCGATGATCCGTTTATCCAAATCGCACCTCGTGCAGCTCGGCGGTGGAACGTGCGGTCAGTGCGGAAAGCAGCGTCGGCATGTCCTCGTCTTGCGGCACGAAGGGCGAGCCGTCGCGCGGCACACAGAACGCGCTCTTCAGCAGGAACCGGGTCGATGCGACGTACAGGTTTTCCGGCACTTTCTGGCCGGTCGACACGTAATGGACCGGCAGCTTGTAGCGGATCACCGTGTCGAGCACGCCGCCGAGGTGGGTCGCCTCGTCGAGCTTGGTCAGGATGCAGCCGGCGAGATCGGGATACTCGGCCGCGCTGCGGTAGGCCTGGACGACCTCGTTGAGCGTGTCGCCGTGGCTCGTCGCGTTGAGCAGCAGCAGGCGCTGCACCGGCGCGTTCGCGCCGTGCAGCATCGCGATCTGGTCGGACAGCGCGCGGTCGCGCTGGCTCATGCCGATCGTGTCGATCAGCACGATGTGCTTGTTGCGCAGCTCGGACAGCGCGAGCTCGAGATCGCCCGCATCCTTCACCGCGTGCACGGGCACGCCGAGGATCTTGCCGAAGATGCGCAGCTGCTCGTGGCCGCCGATCCGGTAGCTGTCGGTGGTCAGGAGCGCGACCTTGCTCGCGCCGAAGCGCATCACGCAGCGCGCGGCGAGCTTCGCCGTGGTGGTCGTCTTGCCGACGCCGGTCGGCCCCATCAGCGCGAACACGCCGCCGCGCTCCATCAGCGCGTCTTCGCTTTCGAGCACCGGCAGGTTCGCCGCGAGCACCGACTGCGCCCATTCGGCGGCCTGCTCGAAGGTTTGCGCGTCGTCGCCGGACGGCAGGTTGTCGACCAGCATGCGCACCAGTTGCGCGGAGAAGCCGGCCGAGAACAGGTGCCTGGTCAGCGCGCCGTGCACCGGGCTGCGGCGCTGGCGGTCGTGCCACATCAGGCTGTCGAACTGCTCTTCCATCATCCCGCGCATCGCGCCGAGCTCGTGCATCACCGTGTCGTTGACGATGCTCTCGATGCGCGTCTTCACCGCGTCGGCCACCGCGGCCGCCGCTTCCGCGGACAGGCGCGTGCGTTCGGCCGGCTTCGCGGCGCTCGCTTCGCTCTGGCGGGTCATCGGCGCGGCGGCCGACGGCATCCGGCGTTCGGCGTCGCGCACGATGTCGCGCGCCCAGCCGGCCGGCGTCGCGGATGCGGCGTCCTGCGGCGCGCGCGCCGGTGCCTGCGGCGCGGCCGGTGCGGCCTGCGCGCGGGCGATCAGCGCTTCGCGCTGCTGGGTCAGGCGCTTCGCGTGTTCGACGAGCCACGGCGCGGGTTCGGACGCTGCCACCGGCGTGCCGGCGGCAGGCGCAGGCGCGACCGGCGCGTTCGATGCCGCGTCCATGCCGGCGTCGAAGGCGGCCGCTTCGGCTGCCGGCTTCGTCGCTTCGGCGCTTGCGCCGAACACCGACGAGAACACGTCCGGCAGGCCGCCTTCGCCCGCCGCATACGGATTGACGGCCGGGCGCGCGAGCGCGGCGCCCGGACGCGACACGATGCCCGGGACGGCCGCGGCCGGCACGGATTCCGGCGCGCGCGGCGCGACGGTGCGCGCCCGGACGGCGGCCGGCGGCGTGACCGCGGCGAGATCCGAGTCGGCGAGTGCGACGATTTCGACGCTGCCGTCATCGAGCGTGCGGTTCGACAGCACGACGGCGTCGGCGCCGAGTGCCTCGCGCACGAGGCGAAGCGCGTCGCGGCTCGTCGCGCCGGTGAATTTGCGAATGTTCAAGCGGAACCCCCGATGACGTTAACGACTTTGATCGTGCGCGTGTCCGGCACTTCGGCATACGACAGCACTTTCAGTTGCGGCAGGCTGCGGCGCAGGAAACGCGCGAGCATCGCGCGCAGCGCGTGCTGCACCAGCAGCACCGGCGGCAGCCCGAGATTCTGTTGACGCAGCATCGCCTGCTGCGTGCCGGTCAGAAGGTTGTGCGCGAGGCCGGGCTCGAGGCCCGGGTTCGCGCCGGTGGCGAGCGCCTGCGACAGCACGCGCTCGAGATTCGAATCGAGGCCCATCACCTGCATCTCGCCCGAGCCCGGATACCACTGCTGCGTGATCGCGCGGCCGAGCGACAGCCGCACCGCGGCGGTGATCTCGTACGCGTCGCCGCGGCCCGCGTGTTCGGACACGGCCTCGAGGATCGTGCGCATGTCGCGGATCGGCACGCCTTCCTCGAGCAGGTTCTGCAGCACTTTCTGCAGCGTCGTCAGCGAGATCGTCTTCGGCACGAGGTCCTCGACGAGCGACGGCGCATCCTTGCCGGTGCGCTCGACCAGCGCCTGCACTTCCTGGCGGCCCAGCAGCTCGGCCGCGTGCTGGACGACCAGATGGTTCAGGTGCGTCGCGACGACCGTGCTCGCATCGACGACCGTGTAGCCGTACACCTGCGCCTGCTCGCGCATCGCGACATCGATCCACACGGCCGGCAGCCCGAATGCCGGATCCTGCGTCACGGCGCCCGGCAGCGCGGCCGTCACCTGGCCCGGGTTGATCGCGAGCCACTGGCCCGGGAACACTTCGCCCGCGCCGATCTCGACGCCCTTCAGCGCGATCCGGTATGCGTTCGGCCGCAGTTCGAGGTTGTCGCGGATGTGGATCACCGGCGGCAGGAAGCCGATCTCCTGCGCGAATTTCTTGCGGATGCTCTTGATGCGCTTGAGCAGTTCGCCGTCGCTGTTCTTGTCGACGAGCGGAATCAGCCGGTAGCCGACTTCGAGGCCGAGCGGATCGATCAGCTGCACGTCGTCCCAGGTCGCCTCGTGGCTGTCGCCCGGCAGCGCGGCGGGCGGTGCGATCTCGGTCACGTCGCCGGCCGCCACGCGGGCCGCCGCGCGGCGGACCTGCGTGCGGGCCAGCCAGATCGCGCCGCCGCCGAGCGCGAGGAACGCGAAGTGCGGCATGCCCGGGATCAGCCCCATCAGCACGATGATCGCGCCGGTGATGGTCAGCACGCGCGGGTTGGTGAACAGCTGGCCGGTGATCTGCGTGCCGATGTCCTCGTCGGTCGCGACCCGCGACACGATCACGCCGGCCGCCGTCGAGATCACGAGCGACGGGATCTGCGCGACGAGGCCGTCGCCGATCGTCAGCAGCGTGTAGTTGGTGCCGGCCGCCGCGAACGACATGTCGTGCTGCACCATCCCGACGATCAGCCCGCCGATCACGTTGATCGCCATGATGATCAGGCCCGCGATCGCGTCGCCGCGCACGAACTTCGACGCGCCGTCCATCGAGCCGTAGAACTCGGCTTCCTGCGACACGGCGAGGCGCCGCTTGCGTGCCTGCTCTTCGTTGATGAGGCCCGCGTTCAGGTCGGCGTCGATCGCCATCTGCTTGCCGGGCATCGCGTCGAGCGTGAAGCGCGCGGACACTTCGGCGATCCGCCCCGCGCCCTTCGTGATCACCATGAAGTTGATGATCATCAGGATCACGAAGACAACGATGCCGACCGCGAAGTTGCCGCCGACGAGGAAGTGGCCGAACGCCTCGATCACCTGGCCGGCCGCGTCGGGGCCGGTATGGCCCTCGAGCAGCACGACGCGCGTCGACGCGACGTTCAGCGACAGGCGCAACAGCGTCGAGAACAGCAGCACGCTCGGGAACGCCGCGAAGTCGAGCGGCTTCATCGTGTACATGCTGACGAGCAGCACCATCACCGACAGCGCGATGTTGAACGTGAACAGCAGATCCAGCAGCAGCGGCGGCAGCGGCAGGATCATCATCCCCAGGATCATGCAGATGAGGATCGGGCCCGCGAGCGCGCGCAGGTTGGTGCCGGCGAACGGATTCTGGCGTTTGGCGAACAGGCCGGTGGTCGGGGTGCTCATGCTGCGTTTCCTTGCTTGCCGAGCGTGTCTTCGGCTTCTTCACGCTCGTCGTCGGCCGATACCGACGACCCCTTGTCGAGATCGGCCGGCACGTCGAGATCGACCGGCGCGGCCGGGAAGGCGCCGCCTTCCGAGCGGAAGCGCCGCAGCTGGTAGACCCACGCGAGCACTTCGGCGACGGCCGAGTACAGCGAGCCGGGAATCTCGCGTTCGAGTTCGACGTTGTGATACAGCGCACGCGCGAGCGGCGGCGCTTCGAGCAGCGGCACGTTGTGCTCGGCCGCCAGCTCGCGGATGCGCGCGGCGACGAGGTTCACGCCCTTCGCGACGACCTTCGGCGCGCGCATCTCGCCGTCCGTGTACTGCAGCGCGACGGCGAAGTGCGTCGGGTTCGTGACGACCACGTCGGCCTTCGGCACGGCGGCCATCATCCGGCGCCGCGCGATCGCGCGCTGCTGCTGGCGGATGCGGCCCTTCACGTGCGGATCGCCTTCGTTCTCGCGATGCTCGCGCTTCACTTCTTCCTTCGTCATGCGCAACTTCTTGTTGTACTGCCAGATTTGGTAAGGCACATCGAGCGCGGCGACCACCAGCATCCCGGCGACCGTCGTGCCGCAGCACACGGCGACCAGGTGCATCGCATCGGCGAGCGCCGAGCCGAGCGGCTGGGTCGCGAGGCCGAGCAGCTCGTCCTTGCTGCGCCAGATCGCGATCCCGCCGATCCCGCCGACGACGAGCGTCTTCGCGAGCGACATCCCGAGCTGGATCGGCCCCTGGATCGAGAACATCCGGCCGAGGCCGGAAATCGGGTTCAGGCGGTCGAACTTGAGTTCGAAGGTTTTCTGCGAGATCAGCCAGCCGCCGAGCGCCATCGGCGCGAGCAGCGCGGCGAGGCCGGTGAGCGCGAGGATCGGCAGCAGCGCGGCGAGACCTTCGACGCTCGCGCTGCCGGCCGCCGACAGCATCCGGTGCGTGTCGAACGCAGTCGCGCGATCGAACGCGAACGCGCCGCGCAGCATCGTCTGGAGATGGGCGCCCGACGGACCCGCGAGCAGCCACGCGCCGTAGAACCCGGCCGCGAGCAGCGCGAACGAAGCCAGTTCGCGCGAACGCGCGACCTGCCCCTCCTCGCGCGCCTTCTCGCGGCGTCTCGGAGTGGCGGCTTCGGTTCTGTCGAGATCGCTCTCGTCTGCCACGGTGCCTCCAGTCGGGTACGGCGAAATGCCGCTTTCCAGTGACACCGATTATTCATGCGCACGTCAAACGCCGATCGGTCGAGCAAAGCCGGGAAAGGGGGGTATTTCGGGGAATCGGGCGGGCCGGTGCGGCGGGAGGTCGCGGGCAGGCGCGGCGCGCCGGGAGGCGGTGGAAACCGCGTTCGCGAGCGGGCGCGGTGAAGCGTGTGAGGGATGAAGCGGGGAAGCGGGAGATCGAGGCGGCCGTGGAACGATCGTCGGCCCGCCCCGACGCGACGGCGTCGCGCGTCGAGGCGGGCGGCGCTCAGATCACCGGGATCGGATCCGAGCCGAAACGGTTCGGCCCGTTGGTGCCGCGCGAGCACATCCACACGAGCAGCAGGATCCCGCCGACGATCGGAATGAACGCGATCAGCAGGAACCAGCCGGAGCGGCCCGTATCGTGCAGGCGGCGGACGGTGACCGCGAGGCTCGGCAGCACCAGCGCGAGCGACACGACGGCCGCGACGATCATCAGCAGCAGCGAAAGTGCGCTCGCGTCGCGCCCCGCCGTGGTGATCACCTGGCAGACGATCGACACGACGCTGGTCAGCAACGCGAAATACCAGTATTCGGCACGGCGCGCGCGGCCCTCGAATTTCGCATATTGATTGAGTGCGGAACGAACGGCTTCGGTGAAATTCATTTTATTGCCCTCATGTTTTATATCGGCGACCCCGGAAACAACGCGGGCATTATAAGTTTGAATTTCCGGGCATTGCATCTCTTTTCGCGCGCCGACCGGCCCGCACGCGGGCGCCGGCAGAACTGGAGCGGCTTCAGCGGCGGAACGCTGCATTGCCTGCGGGCATGTCACGTCATTTTTATAATGGCGACGGCCCGGCATAAACGACGGCCAGATAATCCATGGCTTGATTACACCAGCATGAAACGCACCGCGATCGATAATCGAATCGATCGTTCGGCGCGCATTTACCGGCCGGCCGGGAATATTGCCGAGCGTCACGTACGCACGTCGGGAACGGCGCGTCCCGGCCGGCGTTCGCGCTAGCCCGCCGCCGCCTGCTCCAGCACATGGAGATCGAGTTTCTTCATCTTCATCACCTGCGCCATCACGCGCTCGGCGCGTGCCGGATCGCCCGCCATCAGTTCGGCCATCTGCACGGGCACCACTTGCCACGACACGCCGAAGCGGTCGCGCAGCCAGCCGCACTGCTGCGCGCGCTCGTCGCCGCCGTCGGACAGGGCCGTCCAGTAGCGGTCGATCTCCTGCTGGTCGCGGCAGTTGACGACGAACGACACGGCGGGCGTGAGCGGAAACGCCGGGCCGCCGTTCAGCGCGAGAAACGCCTGCCCGTCCAGTTCGAACGACACCGTCATCACCGCGCCCTCGGCCTGCCCGGACGCCTGCGCACCGGACTTGCCGTAGCGGGCGACGTGCAGGATCCGCGCGTCGTCGAACACCGACACGTAGAAGCGGGCGGCCGCCTCGGCGTCGCGGTCGAACCACAGAAACGGCGTGATGCGTTGAATACGCTGGCTCATGGCGCTGTCTCCTCGATGTCGTGCCGGCACCGGTGCCGGCCTTATATCGTAGGCGCTGTGCCGGCGCGGCGCGGCCGCCCGACGCGTAGTGCGTCGCCGCTGGCGAAGGCAAAAAAAAGGGGGCGATCGCTCGCCCCCTTTCCTGCCGCCGCCGTGCGTGCGCGGTCAGAACGCGACGTAAGGCTGCGCGCCGCCGCTGCCGGTCCGGTCCATCCCGAAGTAGATCGTCTTGCCGTAGAAGTGCGGCATGCCGATGTCGAGCCAGCCGGCCGCGCCGAACGGGCCGGCGATGTCGTTGAACGCGAACGTCGACGAATTCGCGAACAGCGCATCGGCGTTCGCGACGGGCATCGACACGCCGCCCGACACGCCGTTCTTGCCGGTCAGCGTCGCCGTATAGGTGGTCGTCGACGACGGGCAGTAGAACTGCGTGTTGGTCGAGCAGGCCTTCTGCGTCGAATCGTTGAAGAAGTACGCGTTCGAGCCCGTATCGAAGAACGCGGTCACGTTTCCGCCGAGGAACGTCGCATCGACGTCGCCCGTCGTCGTCGACGTCAGCACCGTCGACGCCCCGAGCGCGTTGTTGCTCTGCGTATTGATCCCGAACGTCAGCAGGCCCGTCGCGCTGCCCTGCCCGCTGCTCGAGATGTTCGGCATCTGCACGATCACGCCGTTGTTGTCGGTCGCGAAGCGATGGACCGGGTTGGCCACCTGCTGCGCAACCGGCACCAGCGCCACCGCGCAGCTCGAATTGCCGTTCGGGCACGCGTAGTAGTTGTTGGACGTCGCCGACGTCGACGTCGCGCAGCTCGTGCCGCAATCGACCGGCGCCGGCCCGATGCCGAGGATGCCGTTCGCGCCGAGGTCGCCGGCCGTGTTGGCCGATGTTCGGGCGCCGTTGTTCGAGCATGAACCCGGCACGTTGCTCGTGCCGAGATCGCCGATGATCTGCACCGGCAGCGAGCCCGCCTGCTCGGTGCCGATCGACAGGTCGACGGTGCGCACCGAGCCCCACGTGAAGCTCGACACGAACTTGCCGCACTCGGCCACGGGCGCGCCGCCGCTCGTCGTCTGCGGCAGGTTGTTCAACACGCCCGACGACAGCGCGCTGCTGACCAGCCGCAGCCCGTACGACGCCGTATCGACGAGGACGTTGTTGACCACCTGGCAGTTCGTCGTGCCCGGCACGCAGATCTTCACGTTGACGGTCGGGATGTTGATCACGTGCGCGACACCGGTGCCGACCGTGATCACCGCCGTGTTCGCGGTATTGCCGTCGGATACGTTGGAGCCGCCGTTGTTGCCGCTGCTCCCGCCGTTGTCATCGCCGCCGCCGCAGGCGGTCACGAGCATGGCCGTCGCGGCCGCGACGCTCAGCAGGCCGAGCCAGCGCTTGAAGGTACGAGGAATTCGCAAGATCGCTCTCCCGCTGTCACTGGATGTCGTTGCCGGTCAGCCCGGCAGGCAGCGCCGTCGGCAGCCATGCCTGGCCCGCGAAGGCGCCCATGTGGCCGCCGGTGCGGATCACGAGGCCGCTCGTATCGACGGACACGGGCGCGCGCCAGCCGCGCGCCGCATGCGCGACCTGGACGGCGGCGGTGTACTGCGGGAAATAGCTGCCGAGCAGCGACTCGAGGTCCGGCATGCTCGGCCCGCGCCAGGCGAGGCCGAACACGGTGCCGGCCGCGCTCGTGTATTCGTGGATGACGGTGCCCGATCCGAGCGTGATCTCGCGGACGGTGTAGGCGGCCGCGTTCGCCTGCGCGCCGTCGGCGGAGCGCATCGCGCGCTGCAGCGCGCGCACCGTGGCGGCGCGATCGTCCGCCGGCGGCGACATCGGCGCGCCGCCCAGTTCGGCCTGTGCGTGGACGGCCCACAGCACACCCATTGCGGCCGTCGCATGCGCGGCGGCCCAGCCCAAGCGTTTCAGCTTCACGTTCCCCCCCAAGGGACTGGCTTCGTTGCCGGCGGTGCCGTCGTCAGGCGCGGCACCGCGGGCCAACAAATGAAAGTCTTAAGAATGACGCTTCGTTGCTGCTGACGCGTAGTATGCCTGCGGAGTGTGTCGCAGTGTCAAATCAACGTTGCATGACGCAACGCAACATGACGTGCGGCACGACCCGCGCGCGGGGAGCGCGTCGTGACGAGCACGGGGGAAAGCCATGCGCACCGGGCCGCGCCACGATCGGGCGCGGCGCCGATGCAATGGGACAGCATCAGAAGCCGAGACTCGCGAGCAGGTCGTCGACCTGCGCCTGGTCCTGCACGACGTCGGACTTGCCTTCCGGCGCGATCTGCGGCCCGTTCAGCAGCGACTCGGGGCTGCCGGTCGCGCTGATCTGCTCGGCCGCGAGCGCGGCCGCGGTCGCCGCGAACTGCTCGCGCCGCTCGGGCGCGATGTTCTCGACGAGCACCGTGAGCAGTTGCTGCTCGATCAGGTAGACCATGTCCATGATCTTCTTGATCACCTGCCCGGTCAGGTCCTGGAAATCCTGCGCGAGCATGATCTCGAGCAGCTGCGCGCTGGTCGCCGACGCCGCCTCCGGCAACGCGCGCAGGAACGTGCGCGTGTCGTCCATCAGCTCGCGCACTTCCGCGTGCTCGATCGGCGCCGCATACCACTGCGCCCAGCGCGCATCGAGCGCCTCGGCCTCGTTCTGGATGCGCTCCTGCATCGGCTTCGCGACCTCGATCGCGTTCAGCACGCGCTCGGCCGCCTGCTCGGTCATCGTCGCGACGTAGCGCAGCCGGTCGCGCGCATCGGGCACGGCTTCCGCCGCGCGCTCGACATGCTTGTCGAGGCCGAGCTCACGCATCGAATCGCGCAGCGTGCGCGTGACGTGGCCGATGCGCGCGAGGATCCGGTCGCTCGCGTAATCGGCGCCTTCGGCGTGGCCGTCGGCGTTGACTGCCGCGCCGGCGAGCGCCGCATGGATCGGCTCGTTCACGTCAGCTCCCGGCCTTGGCCATCTTGTCGATGATCTTGTTCAGCTTCTCGTCGAGCGTCGCTGCCGTGAACGGCTTCACGACGTAGCCGCTCGCGCCCGCCTGCGCGGCCGCGATGATGTTCTCCTTCTTCGACTCGGCCGTGACCATCAGCACCGGCAGGTGCGTGAGCGTCGCGTCCGCGCGGATTTCCTTCAGCATCGCGAGGCCGTCGAGGTTCGGCATGTTCCAGTCGGAGATCACGAAGTCGAAGCCGCCGCCGCGCAGCCGCGCGAGGCCGGCCGCGCCGTCCTCGGCTTCGTCGACGTTCGTGTAGCCCAGTTCCTTGAGCAGGTTGCGGACGATCCTGCGCATCGTCGGGAAATCGTCCACCACCAGGATTTTCATGCTCTTGTCCATCGTCGTTCCTTTGCAGATTCGTTACCGTCGGGGCCCGCAGCATCGCACGTGCCCCGTGACATTTCATTCAGACGCGCTGCACGCGGTCGCCCATCGTCGCCAGTCGCGCCATCACGCGCCGGCTCATCTCCGACAGCGGCGCGACCTCGTCCGCGCCGCCGAGCGCGATCGCCTCGCGCGGCATCCCGAACACGATGCAGCTCGCCTCGTCCTGCGCGAACGTGTGGGCGCCCGCGCGCTTCATGTCCAGCAGGCCGGCCGCGCCGTCGCGGCCCATCCCCGTGAGGATCACGCCGATCGCGTTCTTGCCCGCATGCTGCGCCGCCGAGCGGAACAGCACGTCGACCGACGGCCGGTGCCGGTTCACCGGCGGCTCGTCGGACAGCTGCGCGATGTAGTTCGCGCCGCTGCGCGCGAGCAGCAGGTGCGCATGGCCCGGCGCGATGTACGCATGACCCGGCAGCACGCGCTCGCCGTGCTCGGCTTCCTTCACCGCGATCCGGCACAGGCCGTTCAGCCGCTGCGCGAAGGACTTCGTGAAGCCGGGCGGCATGTGCTGCGCGATCAGCACCGCCGGCGCGTCCGGCGGCAGCGGCGTCAGCACCTCGCGGATCGCCTCGGTGCCGCCCGTCGACGCGCCGATGATGATCAGCTTCTCGGTACTGACGAGCGGGTTGTTGACCATCGGCGCGGCCGGCTGGCCGCTCGCCGCGCGCGCGGCGGCCTGCGGCTGCGGCGTCTGGCGCACGCGCGCGCGCGATGCGGCGCGGATCTTGTCCGCGAGCTTTTCCGCGTAGTCGAGCATGCCGTCGCGAATCCCGACGCGCGGCTTCGTGACGAAATCCACCGCGCCGAGTTCGAGCGCGCGCAGCGTGATTTCGGAGCCGCGCTCGGTCAGCGACGACACCATCACGACCGGCATCGGCCGCAGGCGCATCAGCTTCTCGAGGAAGTCGAGCCCGTCCATGCGCGGCATTTCGACGTCCAGCGTCAGGACGTCCGGGTTGTGCTGCTTGATGAGCTCGCGCGCGACGAGCGGATCGGGCGCGGTCGCGCACACTTCCATGTCGGGCTGGCTGTTGATGATCTCCGTCATCAGGCTGCGGATCAGCGCCGAGTCGTCGACGCACAACACTTTGATCTTCTGCACTGCGGTCATGCCTCCTGCTTTCTCGAAAGGTTGGCCGCAAACGGGCTGCCGGCCTTCGTGTTCGTCGTCTGCGCGCCCGCGCCGCCGCGTGCGCCGAACAGCTCGATGCGCGGGCGTGCCGGCGGCGGCGCGGCCGGCCGCTTCGCCGCGAACAGCTCGACGTGCGCGCGCGGCCGCTCGGCGCGCGCGCGGTCGGCCTCGCGCGCCAGCGCGGCTTCGCGCTCGGTCACCCCCGGCACCTGCAGCCGCAGCTTCTTCACCATCGCGCGGCCGGTGCGCGGCATGAACGCGACCTTGCGCGGGTGCACGCCCTGCAAGTCCTCCGCGGTGATGCGGATGCGTTCGAGCGCCAGATAGCGGCGCACGAAATCCGCGTTGCGGTCGCCGATGTTGATGGTCGTCATCCCGGCCAGCACGGCCGCGCCGCCGAACACCTTCGCCTCGAGGCGCTCGCGGCGCCCGCCGGCCTTGATCAGTTCGTTGATCAGCACTTCCATCGCGTACGCGCCGTAGCGCATCGACTCCGACGCGGCCGCGCCGGCATCGGCGCCGTCGTCGGGCAGCATGAAGTGATTCATCCCGCCGATGCCCGCCAACGGGTCGTGCAGGCACGCGGCGACGCACGAGCCGAGCACGGTCATCAGCACCATGTCCTCGGACGTCGTGTAGAACTCGTTCGGCAGCAGCTTCACGCCGGGGCGTTCGAAGTGGTTGTCGAAGTAGCGATTGGTCGCGATCGGCAGGGCGCTCATCCGCGTTCTCCGTAAGCGGGCACGGCGCCCGCGGCACGCGCATGGGCGCGCGGCGCCGCCGCGGCCGGCGCGGCGCCGTGCGGGCGCAGGCCCGGCGCGGCATCGCGCGTCAGTTCGTACACCGTCTGCCCGCGCAGCCGGAACGCCTGCGAGACGTACGTGAAATTCTCCGAATGCCCGGCGAACAGCAGGCCGCCCGGCTTCACGAGCGGCTCGAAGCGCGACAGCACCTGCCCCTGCGTCGGCTTGTCGAAATAGATCATCACGTTGCGGCAGAAGATCGCGTCGAACGGCTTCGCGATCCCGTAGTCGGCATCGGTCAGGTTCAGCTGCTCGAAGCGGATCATCGCGCGCAGTTCCGGGCGCACCTTCACGCGGCCGGCCTGCGCGCCCGTGCCTTTCAGGAAGAAGCGCTTGAGCCGCTCCGGGCTCAGGTGCTTGACCTGGTCGTACGTGTAGATGCCGGCCTCGGCCTTCGCGAGCACCTGCGTGTCGAGATCGGTCGCGAGGATCGATGCGCCGCGCGCGGCCGATTCGCCGAGCGCCTCGATCAGCGTGATCGCGATCGAATAAGGCTCCTCGCCGGTCGACGCCGCCGAGCACCACACCGACACGGGCGCCGCGCGACGCTTCACGAAGTCGGCGAGGATCGGGAAATGGTGCGACTCGCGGAAGAACGCGGTCAGGTTCGTCGTCAGCGCGTTGGTGAACGCTTCCCACTCGAGCGGATCGTCCTCCTGCTCGAGCAGGTCGAGGTAGTCGCGGAACGTGTCGAGGCCGCGTGCGCGCAGCCGGCGTGCGAGCCGGCTGTACGCCATGTCGCGCTTGTGCTCGGACAGCGAAATGCCCGCGCGTTGATGGATCAGCGCGCGGATGCGTGCGAAATCCGCGCCGGTAAACGCGAAGTCGCGCCCCGGCTCGCCCGCGCGGGGCGAGGCATCCGGTGCATCGGGTCGAAACGGTGCGCGCGCGGACGGCATGGCTTAGAAAGTCTCCCAGTCGTCGTCGGACGTGCCGGCCGCCGCCATCGCCGGCTTCTCGCCGTTCAGCGCGGGGCGTACCAGTGCGGGCTTCTCGGCGGACTTCGGCGCCGGTGCGGCGGCCGCCTTCGCGAGACGCGGGCCGTAGCCGCCCGCGGCCGGCGCTTCCTTCGACGCGCGTGCGGCAGCGGCGTCCGGCGCGCGCCGGGTTTCGTGGCTCGCGGCCGGCGCCGCGGCATGCGGCGCCGGTGCGACGCGACGGGCCGGCTGCGCGGCAGGCTGCGGTGCCGGCAATGCGGCCGGCGCCGCTTCGTGACGGTGCGCCGACGGCAACGCCGGCGCCGCTGCATGCGCGGCCGGGCGTGCAGCGTTGCGCGCCGGCGCGAGCGCGATGCCGCCCGCGACGCGCCACTCCGACACGACCGCCTTCATCTGGCGCGTCTGCTCCTCGAGCGATGCGGCCGCCGCCGCGGCCTGCTCGACGAGCGCCGCGTTCTGCTGCGTGACCGAATCCATCTGGCCGACCGCGCGATTGACCTGCTCGATGCCGGTCGACTGCTCGTCCGACGCGGCGCTGATCTCGCCCATGATGTCGGTCACGCGGCGCACGGCCTGCACGATCTCGTCCATCGTCGAGCCGGCGCGCGCGACGAGTGCCGACCCGCTTTCGACCTTCTCGGCCGAATCGCCGATCAGCTGCTTGATTTCCTTCGCGGCGCTCGCGCTGCGTTGCGCCAGCGAGCGCACTTCGCCCGCGACCACGGCGAAACCGCGGCCCTGCTCGCCCGCGCGCGCGGCTTCGACCGCCGCGTTCAGCGCGAGGATGTTGGTCTGGAACGCGATGCCTTCGATCGTGCCGATGATGTCGACGACCTTGCCCGAGCTCGCCGCGATGTCCTGCATCGTCGACACGACCTGGCCGACGACGTCGCCGCCCTGCGTCGCAATGTCGGACGCGTTCACCGCGAGCTGGCTCGCCTGCCGCGCGTTCTCCGCGTTCTGCCGCACGGTGCCGGTCAGCTGCTCCATGCTCGATGCGGTTTCCTGCAGCGACGCGGCCTGCTCCTCGGTGCGCTGCGACAGGTCGGTGTTGCCGGTCGAGATCTCGCGCGCGCCGACGTCGATCGACTCGGTGCCGCGATGCACGGCCTGCACCATCGTCGTCACGGCGTCCTGCATCCGCTTGATGCCGCCGAACAGGCGGCCGATTTCGTTGGTGCTGGACACGTTCACCGGCTGCGTGAGGTCGCCGCCGGCGATGCGCTCGAAGTGCGCGATCGCGTCCTCGAGCGGCTTCACGATCAGCCCGCGCATGGCGAAGCGGATCGCGATCACGACGACGAACGCGATCGCGATGCCGGCCGCGATCAGCGCGACCATCAGCGAGATCTGCGACTGCGTCGCGGCCTGGCGTTCTTCCGCGCGCTTCTGCAGCGATGCGATCACGGCCGCCGCCGTCTGGTCGAACGCGACGAACATCGGGCTGATCTTCGCGTCGGCAATCGCGTGGTACGCCGCCATGTCGCCCGCGCGCGCCGCGGCAAATTCGGGCTCGACGCCTTCCTTCACGATCGTCGTGTAGCGGGCGGTGAGCTCGTCGACGAGCGCCTGCTCGACGCCGAGCTTCGGCGTCGACTGGAACGCCTGCCAGTTCTGGTTCGACTTCGTATACAGCTCCTGCGCGCGGTCGAGCACCTTCGCCGCCTCGGCCGTATTGCCGGCTTCGGTCAGCGTACGGAAGCGATCGAGCGCAATGCGCGAGCGCAGCAGGTGCGCGGCCGTGTCGTCCAGCGTGTGAATCGCCGGCAGGTCGACGTGCGCGATCTCGTCGAGCGAACGGCTCGCGTGATTGAGCGCGTAGAGGCCGAGCCCGCCGACCGCGGCGGCCAGGCACACGAGGATGAGTCCGACCGCCGTGAGCGTCGTGCGGATCGACCAGTTATGCAACATTGCAGATTCTCCCGAAATTCCTGCGCGCGCGGCGCGCTTACCCGCCGAGCGTCTCGATCAGCGCCATTTCCCGGCTCGACATCAGCTTCTCGATGTCCATCAGGATCAGCATCCGGCCATCGACGGTGCCGAGGCCCGTCAGGTACTCGGTCGTCAGCGTCGCGCCGAACTCCGGCGCCGGCATGATCTGGTCGGTCTGCAGCGTCAGCACGTCCGACACGCCGTCGACCACCATCCCGACCACGCGGTTCGACACGTTCAGGATGATCACGACGGTCTGGTGGTCGTACTCGACGCGGCCGAGATGGAACTTGATCCGCATGTCGACGATCGGCACGATGATCCCGCGCAGGTTGATCACGCCCTTGATGAAGTCCGGCGCGTTCGCGATGCGCGTGACGCTGTCGTAGCCGCGGATTTCCTGCACCTTCAGGATGTCGATCCCGTATTCCTCGTCGCCGAGCGTGAAGACGAGGAACTCCTGGCCCGTCGCATCGCCCTGCTCCGCGTCGCGGCGGCTGGTTGCCGCGTTCGCCGCGGCCGGATTGATCATTTGGACTTCAGCAGACACGTTTGCCCCCAATCGGTTGAATGGCGAGAGTCAGAAGATGGCGAGCTCGGCGCCGGCTCGGGCGCCGTGCGTCGCACGGGTTTCACGGTTCAGCGCCGCGACGTCGACGATCAGTGCGACGCTGCCGTCGCCGAGGATGGTCGCCGCCGAGATGCCGTGCACCTTGCGGTAATTCGTTTCGAGGTTCTTCACGACCACCTGCTGCTGGCCGACCAGCTCGTCGATCAGCATCGCGAAGCGGCGCCCCTCGGTTTCCATGATCGTGACGATTCCCTGGGTCGGATCGGTGCGCGCGTCCTCGACCGAGAACACCTCGTGCAGCGCGACGAGCGGCAGGTATTCGCCGCGCACGCGCACCACGCGCTCGCCGTTGCCGACCGTGTAGATGTCGTCGTTCGACGGCTGCAGCGACTCCATCACGAAGTTCAGCGGCAGGATGAAGATCTCCGTGCCGACCTTCACCGACATCCCGTCGAGAATCGCGAGCGTGAGCGGCAGCACGATCCGCGTGGTCGTGCCGCGGCCGGCCTGCGAGCTGATCTCGACGTGGCCGCCCATCGACTGGATGTTGCGCTTCACGACGTCCATCCCGACGCCGCGGCCCGACACGTCGGTCACCGTCTCGGCGGTCGAGAAGCCCGGCGCGAAGATCAGTTGCCAGACTTCGTCGTCGCTGATGGTGTCGGGAATCTGCATGCCCTGCTTGGCGGCCTTCGCGAGAATCCGCTCGCGGTTCAAGCCGCCGCCGTCGTCGCTGACCTCGATCACGATGTTGCCGCCGTGATGCGCGGCCGACAGCACGAGCTGGCCGACCGCGTCCTTGCCGGCGGCGACGCGTTTGTCGACGGTCTCGATCCCGTGGTCGAGGCTGTTGCGCACGAGGTGGGTGAGCGGGTCGATGATCCGCTCGATCAGGCTCTTGTCGAGCTCGGTCGCCTGGCCGAACGTGACGAGCTCGACCTGCTTGCCGAGCTTGCCGGCCAGGTCGCGCACGAGACGCGGGAAGCGGCTGAACACGTAGTCCATCGGCATCATGCGGATCGACATCACCGCTTCCTGCAGGTCGCGCGCGTTGCGTTCCAGTTGCGCCATCCCGTTGAAGAGGCGGTCGTGCAGCGCCGGATCGAACGCGCTCGCCGTTTCCGCGAGCATCGCCTGCGTGATCACGAGTTCGCCGACCAGGTTGATCAGTTGGTCGACCTTCTCGACGCCGACGCGGATCGAGCTGCCTTCGGCGCCCGATGCGGCGGCGGCCGGGCGCGGACGCTTGTCGTCGTGGTGGGCGGCGGCGTGGGCAGCCGGCGCGGCGGCTTCGGCGTGCGGTTGCGGGGCCGCTTGCGGCGCCGGTTGCGCGGCGGCGCCCGGCTGCGCCGGCGCGTGCGACGCGGCGGCGGCCGGCGCGGCACCGGCGGCTTGCGCGAAGACCTCGACGCGCGCGGCCGGCTCCGGCGCGGCGGCCGGTTCGAGCGCGGCCGGCGCGGCGGCAGGCGCCGCCGGTGCGGCCGGCGCGGTGCCGCGCGCGATGCGGATCTGGCTGTCGTCGATCACGAAGCAGCACACGGCGACGATGTCGTCGGACGGCACGTCCGATTCGAGCCACAGCGTCAGGTCCGCGCCCGCTTCCTCGCGGCCGACGATCCGGCCGAGATTGCCGAGTTCCTCGGTGAGCAGCGCCTGGTCCTTCGCGTCGACGCCGACGAGCGTGATCTTCAGGTGCGGGCCGCCCGCGCCGGCGTCGTCCGCCGGATGCGCGGCCGCGACGGCCTGTTCGACCACGTGATCGGGCGCGCGGTCGTCGGCGACGGGCGCCGGGGCCGGTGCGGCCGCCTCGGCCGGCACCGCAGGCGCGACGTCCGCGGCCGCGGGCGCACCCGCGCCGCTCTCGGCCTTCAGGCGTTCGAGCTTCGCGCAGATCGTCGCGGCAGCCGCCGCGTCCGGTTCCGCGCTGGCGCGATAGTCGACCAGCTGGTCGGACAGCACGTCCTTGGTCTCGAGGAACGCGTCGACCATTTCCTTGGTCAGCGTCAGCTCATGGTTGCGCGCGCGGTCGAGCAGCGACTCGAGGATGTGGGTCGTCTCGGTCAGCGCGGAAAAGCCGAAGGTCGCCGCGCCGCCCTTGATCGAATGCGCGGCGCGGAAGATCGCGGCCAGGTCCTCGGGGTCGGGCGAGCCGACGTCGAGGTTCAGCAGCAGCTGCTCCATTTGCGCGAGCAACTCGTCCGCTTCGTCGAAAAAGGTCTGGTAGAACTGCGTGATGTCGAGAGTCATGCCCGGTCACCGGTTGAATTCGTCGCGTACATGTCAGGAGGCGGTCTGCTCGGAGAGCGTCGCAACCAGGTCGATCAGCACGGCCGGGTCGATCGGCTTTTCGATCCAGCCGGTCGCGCCCGCGTCGCGCGCGGCGTCCTTGAAGGCATCGCTGCCCTCGGTGGTCAGCACGAGGATCGGCGTATCCGCGTATGCCGTCAGCTTGCGCAGCGAGGCGATCACCTCGAGCCCGTTCTTGCGCGGCATGTTCTGGTCGGTCAGCACCAGGTCGTACGGCACGGTGGCCGCCATGTCGAAGCCGGCTTCGCCGTCCGGCGCCACCGTCACGTCGTAGCCGGCCTGCGCCAGCGTCGCCTGCAGCAGCGCGCGCATGGTCGCCGAGTCGTCGATGGCGAGAATGGTTCGGATCATGTCTGTCTCGAAATCTGGGAAACGTCAGGGTTTCGGCGCCACGGCGACGGCGCTCGCGAGCGCCGGTCGCGCGGCCGGCGCCGGGCCGTCGAGCTGCTGGGCCAGCAGCTTCGAGCCCGCCGCGTCGGCCGACAGCGTCGTGGTCGTCGCGTCGTCGCGCATCAGCGCGTCTTCGGATTTGCGATTCAGCACGATCACGCTGATCCGGCGGTTTTCCGGATCGAGCGGATCGGCCTTGTTCAGGTTCTGCGTCGACGCGAGGCCGAGCACGCGCAGCACCTTCGCCTCGTCCATGCCGCCCGCGATCAGCTCGCGGCGCGACGCGTTCGCGCGGTCGGCCGACAGCTCCCAGTTGCTGTAGCCGCCCTCGCCGCCCGCGTACGGCACCGCGTCGGTGTGGCCCTGGACGATGATCCGGTTCGGCACGTCGTTCAGCGTCTTGCCGATCTCGCGCAGGATGTCGCGCATGTACGGCTCGACGTGGTCGCTCGACATCGCGAACATCGGCCGCTTCTGCGTATCGACGATCTCGATGCGCAGCCCCATCAGCGTCGAATCGATGCGGATCTGCTGCTTGAACTGGCGCAGCGTCGGATTCGCCTCGATCGCCGCCATCAGCTTGATCTGCAGGTCGTGCAGGCGCGTCTGCTCGAGCCGGTCCTGCGCGCCCTGCGCCTGCGAGCGCGTCTTGTCGTCGCCGGCCTTCGCGACGCGGTCGGCGAGCGACGTCGTGCCGTCGGTGCGGCGCAGCGAGCCGGCGTCGAGGCTCGACAGGTCGCGGCCGCCGCCGTTGATGATGCTCGAGTCCTGCGAGCTGCGGTCGCCGCTGCCGAACAGCGCGGCCTTCAGCGGCGTGTTGAAGTACTCGGCGATCCCCTTCAGCTGCACCGGCGTGACCGAGCTCAGCAGCCACATCAGCAGGAAGAACGCCATCATCGCGGTCATGAAGTCCGCGTAGGCGAGCTTCCATGCGCCGCCGTGGTGGCCCTTCTTCTGCGGGGCCACCCGTTTCACGACGATCGCGCGATCCTTGTTCTTGCTCATCGAACGCTCCGCGTTACTTCGCCTTCACGCGGCGCACGTGCTCTTCGAGCTCGGTGAACGACGGCCGCTCGGTCGAGAACAGCACCTTGCGGCCGAACTCGACCGCGATCGCCGGCGCATAGCCGTTCAGGCTCGCGAGGATCGTCACCTTGATGCACTGGAACATCTTGGTCGACTCGGCCACGCGCTGCTCCGCGAGGCTCGCGAGCGGCCCGATCAGCCCGTACGACAGCAGGATCCCGAGGAACGTGCCGACCAGCGCCTGCGCGATCATCGCGCCGAGCACCGCGGGCGGCTTGTCGGCGGATGCCATCGTGTGGACGACGCCCATCACGGCCGCGACGATCCCGAACGCCGGCATCGCGTCGCCGACGCGCATCAGCGCGTGGGCCGGGCCCTCGCCTTCGGCGTGGTGCGTCTCGATCTCCTCGTCCATCAGGCTCTCGATCTCGAACGCGTTCATGTTGCCGCCGACCATCAGGCGCAGGTAATCGGTCAGGAATTCGACGATGTGGCGATCGGCGAGGATCTTCGGGTATTGCGTGAAGATCGGGCTCTTGTCCGGATCGTCGATGTCGGCCTCGAGCGTCAGCGTGCCTTCCTTGCGCGCCTTCGCGAGCAGCACGTACAGGAGCGCCATCAGCTCCATATAGACGTCCTTGGTGTACTTCGAGCCCTTGAAGAGCGTCGGCAGCACACGCAGCGTCCCCTTGATGGTCTTCATGCCGTTGCCGAGGATGAACGCGCCGACGCCCGCGCCCGCGATCATCAGGATCTCGACCGGCTGGATCAATGCGCCCAGATGCCCGCCTGCCAGCGCATAACCGCCGAAGACGGACAACAGCGTCACGAGTGTTCCCACGATAATCAGCACTGCCTGTCCCTCACGAATGACCGGCGGGGAGACCGCCGTTAATCAGGTTTACGGCAGTCGGCAGGAAAACTTTCGCGGTCGCGCCGCGGCGGCGCGGCGGTGTTTACCAGCAAGCCCCGGCCGGTTCGCGCGGCGCGCGGCAGCCGTCCGGCGTCCGCTCGCGCCCCGCCCGAAGGCGCTCAGGCCGCGGCGGCGGACAACTCGGCGCGCGCGGCGGCGGCCTTGCGGGTCTTGCCCGCGCGCGACGGCGGCTGGCAGAGGCCGCACACGAAACCTTGATGCGGATCATGCGCGTGCGCGACGAAGTGGCCGCCGCAGCGCGTGCACGGGGTCATCTGCAGCATCCCCGAGTCGAAGAAGCGCACCAGCGTCCACGCGCGCGTGAGGCTCAGCGCGGCCTCGTCGCCGGACAGGTTCACGTGCTCCAGATAGAGCCGGTACGCCTTCACGATCGACTGGATCGGCTCGCAGCGGCCGTGATCCTGCATGAACCGGTAGATGTTGTAGAACAGCGACGAGTGGATGTTCGGCTGCCACGTCATGAACCAGTCGGTCGAGAACGGCAGCATCCCCTTCGGCGGCGACGCGCCCTTCAGCTCCTTGTACAGCTTGATCAGGCGATCGCGCGACAGGCTCGTTTCCGCCTCCAGCAGCTGCAGCCGGGCGCCCAGTTCGATCAGTTCGATGGCGAGGGTGATTTCCTTCACCTCGATCACGACGCTTTTGCTTGCCATGGTGAATAACCGTCCGCTTGACGTTGTTCGGATGAGTGGCCAAAGCGCCGCCGGCCGGCGCGGCGCGCCGGGACGAACGCAAGGCGGGAAGGATCAGCGGACGCTTTCGACCGGCTGGCCGGCCATCAGGATGGCCGAATGCGCGTGCGTGACGACGTCGCTGCGCCCCTTGTCGGCGAGCGACGACAGCAACGCGTGATCGTCGAAGCGGAAGCGGCACAACATCTGGTTCGATGCGGCGAGCTTCACGGTCTGGGCGAGCGTGAGGTTCGCGAGCACGTCGGCCAGTTCCTGGGACACGCCCATGCGGAACATGCCCATCGCTTTGTCTTCCCGCAGCAGGCGCTGCGCGAGGAGGAGGTACGACAGGTTGACCTCTTTGATCTCACTGAGCATTTCGCTGGTGGCGCTCATGATTCCCCCGTTAAGAGCTTTGCTTTGGCCTTTCATGTTATGAAAACGTTTGCTCGATCAGGCCGCGCTGGGCGCACCGTCGGCACGTTTATAGTCTTACAGGGCGAATTTTGGCCAAACGGGATTTATGTCGGTATCAGCGAAGTGGCGTATGCCGCGCAGGATTTGTCTGTAAACCGTGTAGGAATTTTTCCGACAAAGCGAATTGAAAGGGAACAAACGGCGGGGCGAGTGACGCGCGAATTCGTCGACGATGCGGTACCGCATGGGACAAATCCGGCTGGAGGCCTTCCGACAAGGCTGCCGGAAAGTGAATCGGTAAAAATTATAGTGGTTTTTCACGATAGCGCAACAATTCTCGTTGCCATATCGCTTTATGTTTCCGCACCCTTTTTATCGGGGTTTTCGCGTATTTCATGGTGTAACAAGCCTTAAGTGTTTGAAAAAACACTCGAACCCCTGAAGGCGATATCGATAATGGACTCCAATGGGCGGCGGCGGGAGCCGTGCCGGCCCGCCCCGCAGCTTGCCGCCCGGCCTCCCGCGCACCGCGCCCCGGACCGGGCCACGTACCGCGAAGCGCGTGCGTCGGCGAGTTCCGCAACCCTGCATCGGACCAGCATGCGCATTCGAGCGCCCCGCGCTGGTCGACACCGGAGAACGCCCATGCGTATTGCCCAGATCGCGCCGCTTTACGAAGCTGTCCCGCCGAAACTCTATGGCGGCACCGAGCGTGTCGTGTCCTACCTCACCGAGGCGCTCGTCGAGCTTGGCCACGACGTGACGCTGTTCGCGAGCGGCGACTCCGTCACGTCCGCCCGTCTCGAGGCGGCATGGCCGCGCGCACTGCGGCTCGACCCGTCGATCCGCGACTCGATGGCGCCCCATATGCGCCTGATCGAACAGGTCGCCCGTGTCGCGCACGAATTCGACGTGCTGCACTTCCACCTCGACTACATGCCGTTCTCGCTGATGTCGCGTCTCGATACGCCTTACGTGACGACGCTGCACGGCCGCCTCGACCTGCCGGAGCTGCAGCCGGTGTTCGACGCCTTCCCGGACGCGCCGGTCGTGTCGATCTCGAACAACCAGCGCAAGCCGCTGCCGCAGGCCGCGTGGGCCGGCACCGTGTATCACGGGCTGCCCGACACGCTGCTCACGCCGCAACCGCACGTGAAGCCCGAATACCTCGCGTTCCTCGGCCGGATCTGCCCCGAAAAGCGGGTCGACACCGCGATCCGGATCGCCGCGCAAAGCGGGTTGCCGCTGAAGATCGCCGCGAAGGTCGACAAGGCCGACGCCGATTACTTCAAGGAAGTGATCGAGCCGCTGCTCGGCGAGGCGCACGTCGAATTCATCGGCGAGATCAACGAGGCGCAGAAGCCGGCGTTCCTGTCCGGCGCGAAGGCGCTGCTGTTCCCGATCGACTGGCCGGAGCCGTTCGGCCTGGTGATGATCGAGGCGATGGCCTGCGGCACGCCGGTAGTCGCGTTCAACCGCGGCTCGGTGCCGGAAGTGATCGAGGACGGCGTGACCGGCTTCATCGTCGAGGACGTGCAGGGCGCCGTCGGCGCGCTGCACCGGATCGACAGCCTGTCGCGCGACGCGATCCGCGCACGTTTCGATACGCGCTTCAGCTCGAAAGCGATGGCGCGGCGTTATGTCGAAACTTACGAATCGCTTTGCACGGCGGCAAAACGGCCGGTCTTGCGTCAGGTCGCGGGCGCCTGACGCCGAAATTCGTCAGGAAATATCCGGTGAAATTCGCGCCGAAATCGGCGTGAAAATCCCGAAAACGCCAAAGAGCCGCATCGTCGATGCGGCTCTTTCTTTTTGCGCGGTCATTCGATCAGGAAACGATCGCGGTTTTTCCCGACGATCCAATTCGGCGGCTTGCCGCGCCCGCTCCAGGTTGCGCCCGACTTCGGGTCGCGGTATTTCGGGGGCAGCGGCGCCTTTTTCGGCGGACGGCCGCGCCGCGCGCGCTCCGCGAAGCCCAGGTCCTCGGCCGTCAGGCCATATTCGGCAATCATCCGCTGGACGTCGGCGATCACCGTCGCCACTTCCTGGCGACGCACGTCGTCCGCCTGGGCCTGCAACTCGGCGATCTGCGCCTTGAGTTTCGCGTATTGAGACATTTTTCGACTCCCCTTTTCCATGATGCGGCTCCAGCGAGTCCGGCCGGAACGCCAACATCCGTTACGTCATCGTACTGCCGCCCTGCTCTTCGAATTTAATGCTGTCATCTTTAACCGATTCGTCGATATCGAGAATGCGGACTTATTCTAATAAAAGCCATTCGCCCGCCATTCAAATTTAACAATCGTTGACCCTCGCGAAGCCGATTCATTTCCTATAATCCAGACCAATTCCGGGCGTCGGAATAAAACTCCGGTCGCCCGTTTGTCTTCAACCCACTTGAACGAGGTCCTTACATGAATCTTTCTCAGCGTCTGGCTGCAGAGGTATTCGGCACGTTCTGGCTGGTGCTCGGCGGGTGCGGAAGCGCCGTGCTGGCCGCCGCCTTTCCGGGCCTCGGCATCGGCTTTGCCGGCGTCGCACTCGCCTTCGGCCTGACTGTGCTGACGATGGCATTCGCGATCGGCCATATTTCGGGCTGCCACCTGAATCCGGCGGTGAGCGTCGGCCTGACGGTCGCCGGC
The DNA here is from genome assembly GCF_001521935.1 of Burkholderia sp. RF7-non_BP4. Lineage (NCBI taxonomy): Bacteria > Pseudomonadati > Pseudomonadota > Betaproteobacteria > Burkholderiales > Burkholderiaceae > Burkholderia > Burkholderia sp. RF7-non_BP4. The sequence goes on from NZ_LOTA01000073.1 coordinate 90,708, forward strand.
CGCTTCCCGGCGCGCGATCTCGCGCCGTACATCGTTGCGCAGGTGGTCGGCGCCACGCTGGGTGCGTTCGTGCTGTACCTGATCGCGACCGGCAAGCCGGGCTTCGACGTCGTCGGCAGCGGCTTTGCGACGAACGGCTTCGGCGAGCGCTCGCCCGGCCATTACTCGCTCGGCGCGGCGTTCATCTGCGAAGTCGTGATGACGGCCTTCTTCCTGTTCGTGATTCTCGGCGCCACCGACAAGCGCGCGCCGGCCGGCTTCGCGCCGATCGCGATCGGCCTGTGCCTGACGTTGATTCACCTGATCTCCATCCCCGTCACCAACACGTCGGTGAACCCGGCCCGCTCGACCGGCCCGGCGCTGTTCGTGGGCGGCGAGGCGATCGGCCAGCTGTGGCTGTTCTGGGTCGCGCCGATCATCGGTGCGGCAATCGCGGGGATCGTCTATCCGCTTATCGCGGGGCGCGACGATGCCGTCGGCCTCCTGCCCGCATCCGCTCGCACCAACGAATAAAACGCTACGGGGTCACGCGAGCAGAGCAGCGAGCCTCACGCTGTCGAACAACATAGAGGCAGGTAATTTGGACGGGCGCCGCTGGCGCCCGTTTTTCATGGCCGCTCAGGAAGCGGCGACGCCGTCGAGGGTGTCCTCGAGCGCGAACAGCGTGCGCAGGTGGCGGGCGACGCCCGCGTCGAAGTTGTTGCCGATCCGCGGGATGTGCGGCAGATGCGCGACCAGGTCGGGGTTCGCGTTGTTCATCATGAACGCGTGACCGGCCGTTTCGAGCAGGTCGATGTCGTTCATGTTGTCGCCGAACGCGATGCAGTGGCCGGCGTCGACGCCGAGCCGCGCGAGCACCGCACGCAGCGCGCGGCCCTTCGACACGTTGGCGGTCATCACTTCGAGACAGTCGGGCAGCGAATACGTGACGTACAGCGCATCGCCGAACCGCACGCGCATCTGCTCGGCGACCACCGCCAGATCGGCCGGCTCGCCGATGTACAGCACCTTCGCGATATCGGCGCCGCCGTGCGCGGACATGTCGATCACGTCGTACCGGAATCCCGAATCCTGGTGGAATTCGAGCAGGTGCGGCGCGTCGCGGTCGATCAGCCAGCCGCGGTCGGTGAACAGGTTGACGATCACGCGCCCGTGCGCGCCGGTCACGTCCGGCTGCACGAGGCCGCGGACGATCGCGGGATCGATGTCCTGCGCGTGGATCGCCGTGTCGTCCGGCGCATGCACGCGCGCGCCGTTCGACGTGATCAGGTACGGCCGGATGCCCAGCACGTCGCGGATGCCGGCGACGTCCGCATAGTGGCGCCCCGTCGCGATCACGAATTGCAGGCCGTCGCGGTCGAGCCGGCGGACGGTCTCGATCGTGTACGGATCGAGCTGGTGGTCGCTGTTCAGCAGGGTGCCGTCGAGATCGGTGGCGATGACTTTGTACATGGGGACGGGTGAATGGCGCGCAGAACGCTGCGGAACCGCCATTTTAACGTCGTGCCCGGGGGGCCGCCGGGCGGTTGGGGAACGGGCCGGTTTCGGGCCGTTCGGCCTGCCCGGCCGGCTCACCACTCACCGCACGCTGCCCATTCGAACCGCTCACCCCGCTTCGGCTGCCCTCAATGCCTGCAACGCAAGCCGCAACGCGCCGTGCGCGGAATCGTCGAGCGGCGCGCGCAGCCGGGCCGCGTGGCGCGCCGGCACGGCCGGCGCCAGCGCGTCGGCCAGCCCGCCGCACAGCGCGACCGGCAGCGCCTGCCGCGGATCGAGCGCGTCGATCATCTTGCCGATCTCTTCGCCGGCCTGCGCGATCAGCACCGCCGCGCAAGGATGGTCGCGGTGCGCGAACACGATCGGCGCGAGGCGCGCGTAGATCGTCTGGTTCGCATCGCACGACCACTGGACGAGCGCGTCGCGATCGTGCACGCCCGTTTCCGCGAGCAGCGCGCCGGCGAACGCGTCGCGCGGCACGCGGCCGTCGAGCGCCTGCTGCGCGTATGCAAGCGCGCGCATGCCGAGCCACGCGCCACTCGCCTCGTCGCCGGACGGAAAACCGAAGCCGCCCGCGATGCGGCAGTCGCCCGCCGCGTCGAGCGCCGCCGCGATGCTGCCCGTGCCGAGTGCGACGATGAGCCCCGGCGCGCCGCCGTGCGCGCCGACGACGGTCGTATACGCGTCGCTCTCGATCGCGAGCGCGTCGAGCGGCGCCTGCGCACGGAACGCGGCGAGCCACGCGGCATTGTTGACGCCCGCCAGCCCGCAACCGAGCGCGCATTGCGACCAGTCGAACTCGAGCCCGGCCCGCGTGAAAGCGTCGGCGCAGGCCGCGCCGATCGATGCCCACGCGCGCTCGATGCCGAGGCCGAGCCCCGACGGGCCGCCGCGCCCCTGCGCGAGCTCGCGCCCGTGCCGGTCGGCCAGTACCGCACGGGTGCCGGTGCCGCCGCCATCGATGCCGATCGCAAAAAGTAGTGCCGTCATGCGTTGATCCTGCTGATTCGAACAGGCGCCAAGCTTAACCGGATCGGCGCCGTGCGCCCATCTGCCGTTCGGCCAGCTATGCCGTGAATGGGCCTTCCGCTATGCTGGCACGATCGAATCGACTCTGGAACGAGGCTGACGATGTCGCAGCGGTGCAACTGGGTAAGGACGGAAGCGGATGCTCACTATCACGATACCGAGTGGGGCGTGCCGTCGCATGACGATCGCCATCTGTTCGAAATGCTGATTCTGGAAGGCGCGCAGGCGGGGCTGTCGTGGTCGACGATCCTGAACAAGCGCGCCGGCTATCGCGAGGCGTTCGCCGAGTTCGATGTCGACGCGGTCGCGCGCTTCACGCCGAAGCGCATCGAGAAGCTGCTCGAAAATCCGGGCATCGTGCGCAATCGCGCGAAGGTGGAATCCGCGGTGACCAATGCGCGGGCCGTGCAGCGCATTCGCGACGACCACGGGTCGCTCGCGCAATTCCTGTGGTCGTTCGTCGACCACACGCCGGTGCAGAATGCGTGGCAGTCGTATCGCGACGCGCCCGCGTCGACCGCCGAGTCCGATGCGCTCAGCAAGGCGCTGAAGGAATACGGCTGCAAGTTCGTCGGCTCGACGATCTGCTACGCGCTGATGCAGGCAACCGGGATGGTCAACGACCACGAGACCGGCTGCCCGTGTCACGCCAAATGCGCGGCGCTCGGCGGCAAGCAGCAGCCGGCGCGGCGCCGCAAGGCAGGCTGACGGCGACGCAGCCCCGCCCGGCGGGCCGGGTCGGTGCATCGATACGTCATCGCGTCGTGCGCGGCTCGCACGCACGCGCTGCGTTTCTTCAAACAGATGCCGATCGCGTCACGCCGACGCCGAGCGTCGCGATGACCACTTCGGAACGCCCCCCGCGGCGGCCCGAGACCGCCCGGCAATCCGTCGAACCCGCCGCGTCGCCACCAGGCGGCCACCCCGCCAAGGCTTGATTCCCGAGATCGAAGCCGATTTTTCCGGCCCGAAAAGCGAAACGGCGGAGCGGCTTCTTTCGAAGCACGCTCCGCCGTTTCGCGGCGAACCGTAGATGCTCTTAGTGGAGCTTCTTCGGCAGCATCTGGCTGCGCAGGCGCTTGTGCAGGCGCTTGACGGCTGCTGCCTTCTTGCGCTTGCGGACTGCGGTCGGCTTTTCGTAGGACTGGCGTTCGCGCAGTTCAGCGATCAGGCCATTTTTTTCGATAGCACGGCGAAAGCGGCGAATCGCCACTTCGAACGGCTCGTTTTCTTTCAGAAGAATCGTCGTCATGTCGTTCCTAAATTGCTTAAACGGTCAAAAACGTAGCGGCCAAGCGCCACGCACCGGCCATCCGGGCGTCCCCACAACAGGCGAAACGAGCGGAAATACGGCCTCGGAGGCCGGAAAAGAGAGGCACAAAGCACCGCGAGTACGCTTCACAAGCCGCGTGCAGCGCCGCGTTTGACTGCCAGCAAGAGTGCCGGGACGGCACAGGCTTGACAGAAAATCTCAATTCAGCCCGCCATCATATCAGGAAATCACAGACAAAACTATCCTTTTGTCGATCCCGGTTCGCCGCCCCGCGCGGCGCGGCCGCATAAACCGTCCAACGAGACCGTCGCGCAACCCCGCCGAAATCGCTGCCAGCCATACCAGGCGCGGACTTCGCGGCAGCGGCATGCTTCCGTCCCGATTTTCCTCACACATCCCTCTAAAGTTTTCGCCGGGTGCCGCCGTCAACCAGGAAAGGCGGGCAGCGCCACTCGCGATAAAGCGCAACGCCGAAAACGAACCTGATCCTGTCTGTACTCAGGCATTTTCCAAAACGAGGAAGCAAATGCTGAACATCAACACCAACATCCTTTCGCTGTCGACGCAGACGAACCTGTCGGGCTCGCAAAACGCGCTGTCGCAAGCGATCAACCGCCTGTCGTCGGGCAAGCGCGTGAACAGCGCAGCAGACGACGCAGCGGGCCTCGCAATCGCGACGACCCAGACGGCCGCGATCAACGCGCTGAACCAGGGCGTGTCGAACGCGAACAACGGCATCTCGATGGTCCAGACGACCGCCGGCGCGCTTCAGTCGATCGTCGACAACCTGCAACGTATCCGCCAGCTGGCAGTTGAAGCAGGCGACGGCTCGCTCGACTCCAACGCACGTGCAAACCTGCAGTCGGAAGTCTCGACCCGTCTGACGGAAATCTCGCGCGTCGCAACGCAAACGACGTTCAACGGCCAATCCGTCCTGCAAGGCCTGGGCACGGTCAGCTTCCAGATCGGCGCAATCAACGGCCAGACGATCGCAGCGAACTTCGGCTCGCAGAGCTGGGACTCGGCAAACCTCGGCCTCTCCGCGCTGACGGTTTCGAGCGTCACGGATTCGCAAGCCGCGATGGGCTCGATCGACGCAGTGCTGACGAAGGTCAACACGTTCCAGGCAACGCTCGGCGCAACGCAGAACACGTTCCAGTCGGCCATCACGAACACGCAGACGCAATCGACCAACATGTCGGCAGCCCGTTCGCAGATCACCGACGCGGACTTCGCGACGGAAACGGCGAACCTGAGCAAGGCGCAAGTGCTGCAACAAGCAGGTATCTCGGTGCTGGCACAAGCGAACTCGCTGCCGCAGCAAGTCCTGAAGCTCCTGGGTTAATACCCCACGACCGGCGGCGCGCGTCTCGCGACGCGCCGTCCGCCGGCACGGGCGCCGCGACCTGGGTCCGGCGCCCGCGCCTTTTCATCGCGCACCCGGGAGGCTCACCTCCCGTTGCGCGCTTGTTCGACACCGACGCGCGATTCGCCCGAACCTGTCCGGCGATGCGGACCGGAGCACCCGAATGACCTCGACGACCACCACCACCACGTCCTCCAGCGACCTGAACACCGCGCTCCAGCAGGCTGCGCAGTCCCTCATCAGCGGCTCGACGAAGTCGTCGCTCGACGTCAATTCGCTCGTCTCCGCGCTCGTCACCGCGAAGACCGCCGCGCAAACGACCGCACTCGCGAACAAGCAAACGTCCGACAACACCGAACTGTCCGCGATCGGGCAGATCAAGTCGCAGCTCGCGGCGCTGCAAACGGCGCTGAAGGGCCTCACCGACGGCACGGCGCTGTCGGCGCTGACCGCGACGGCCAGCGGCTCCGGCCTCACCGCCACCACCGCGAGCGGCGCGGCGGCCGGCACGTACGCAGTGAAAGTCAACGCGGTCGCGACCGCCAACTCGATTTCTTCGCCGGCGCTCACGTCGTCCGACACGATCGGCAGCGGCACGCTGACCGTCGGCGTCGGCACCGGCTCGATGCAGCTGTCGGTCTCGTCGACCGATACGCTCGCGACGATCGCCGCGAACATCAACAAGGCCTCGAACAACCCGGGCGTGACGGCCACCGTGATCAACGCGTCCGACGGCCAGCACCTGGTGCTCTCGTCGAACAACACGGGGGCGGCGAACACGGTGTCGATCACCGCGGGCGCCGGCCTGAACAGCAAGCTCGACTCGACGCAGTCGACCTACAACACGGTGACGCCCGCCGCGGACGCCAACATCACGATCGCCGGCAGCACCGTGACGAGCGCGACGAACCAGATCTCCAACGCGCTGACCGGCGTCACGCTGAACCTGACGGCCGCCGCGGTCAACACGACGCAGACGCTCACGATCGCGCAGGACACGACCGGCATCACGACGGCGATCAACAATTTCGCGAAGGCGTACTCGACCTTCGTCACGACGGCATCGAGCCTGTCGTCGTACACGACCACGTCGTCGGGCTCGACGGCCGGCCCGCTGCTCGGCGACGCGATGCTGAACTCGATCACGAACGGCCTCGCGACCGCGCTCAGCGGCGGCGTCACGTCGGGCGGCAAGACCTACAGCCTGTCGTCGATCGGCATCAACCTTAACACCGACGGCACGCTGACGGTCGACAGCACGAAGCTGCAGACCGCACTCACGACCAACGGCTCGGCCGTCTCGGCGATCTTCAACTCGACGAACGGCGTCGGGGTCGCGCTGAACAACTTCGCGAATTCGTACTCGCAGACGGGCGGCCTGATCGACCAGCGCACGGCCTCGCTGAACAAGGACCTGTCGAATCTGCAGGACCAGGCGACGCAGCTGAAGAACTACCAGGCCTCGCTCACGGCGCAGTACAACGCGCAGTTCACCGCGCTCAACACGCTGATGACGAAGATGCAGAACAACCAGCAGTACCTGACGCAGCTGTTCGGCGGTGCGAGCAGCGCCGGCACGCTCGCCACCAACAAGTGACGGACCGGCACCCGGCCGCCGCCCACGAGGACTACTCGCCATGGAACACACTTCGCTGACACGCGCGCTGGCGCTCACGCACGCGCTCGCGGACGCCGTCTCGCACGACGCATGGGAGCGCGCCGCCGCGCTCGTGGACGAACGCGCGACGCTGCTGATGTCGCTCGACGCGGACCAGACGCCGGATGCGCTCGCGATCGTCCGCGAGATCCAGCGGCTCGACGCGATCATCACCGAACAGGCGAAGGCCGGCCGCGAACGGCTGATGACGAATCATCGGCTGGCGCTGCAGCGCATCGACGCGGCATCGCGTTATCAGTCGACCGGGATGCTCGGCTGAACCGCACCGACGCGTAACGAACGAGAACAACAACGACGCCCGCGAGGGCGCACTCCTCGAAGAGCCGCAGCGATGCGGCTTCTTTTTTTTGGGACGTCCGCATGCGCCGCACCGCGCCGAAGCGCGCCGCGATGCGCGGCGGCGCGGCGCCTGGCCGGCCGCGGCCGTTACCGCGCCGGCGCGTCGTCCGGGGTGCCGGCGAGCCACGCGTCCCACATGCCGTGGAACGCGTCCTCGAGGTGGCGGGCGAACCGCTTCGCGTCGCCGAGCGGCGAACGCTGCATCTGCTGACGCAACCCGGCACGCATCGCCGCGAGCTCGCCGCGATCGCGGGAAAACGCGACGGCCTTCGCGATGTAGTCCGCTTCGTCGCTCGCGATCCAGTCGCCGAGTCCGGCCGCATGCAGCAGGCTCTCGCAGATGTGCGTGACGAACCGCTCGCCCTTCATCCCGAGCACCGGCACGCCCATCCACAGCGACTCGGCCGTCGTCGTGCCGCCCGGGTACGGAAACGGGCTCAGCATCACGTCCGCGCGGTTGTACGCAGCGAAGTACGCGTCGCGCGACGAGCCCTGCTCGAGGATCAGGCGGTCGGCGTCGATGCCGTGCGCCGCGAAGCGCGCGCGCGTCGCATCGCAGATGTCCTCGACCGCGAGTTCATACGCCTTGAGCAGCAGCTTCGCGCCCGGCACGGTGTGCAGCAGGCGCGACCAGACGCGCACCACGTCGTCGGTCACCTTCACGAGCTTGCCGAAGCAACCGAACGTGATATGCCCGTTGCGCAGCATCGGCAGCGGGCCGACCTGCACGTCGTACGGCGGCGGCGTGAAGCACAGGTAGCTGTCCGGCAGCCGCCACGGCCGCTCGACGAAGTGCGCTTCCTCGGCGGCCGGCAGCACGTGCGCATCGCCGAGGAAATAGTCCATCTCCGCGATGCCGGTCGACGCGAAAAAGCCGAGCCAGCTCACCTGGATCGGCGCCGGCTTCCACGCAAAGGCAGGCAGCCGGTTGTGCGCCGTATGCCCGGCCAGATCGACGAGCACGTCGATCCGCTCGTCGTGGATGCGTCGGGCCGTCTGCTCCGTCCCGAGATCCGTGATGCGATGCCAGCCGTCGAAATGCGGCTTCAGCCGCGCGGTGTAGTCGTCCTCGGTGTCGAACGTCGTGAACGCGACCAGTTCGAGCCGCGACCGATCGAGATGCGCGACCACGCTTTCGAGAAAGATGCCGACCGGGTGCCGCCGGAAATCGCCCGACACGAAGCCGACACGCAACCTGCGCCCGTTCAGCGGCGCCGGCCGGTGCCGCCACGGCTGCGCGTGCATCGACATGCGCGCGCCGAACACGCGCGCATCCGCCAGGTACGCTTCGGGGTCGAAGCTGGTCTGGCCCGCGAGGCAGAACAGCAGCGACGTGTAGGTGCCCGGATTGTCGGGATCGCACTCCAGCGCGCGGCGATAGCACCGGATCGCCGCGTCGACGTCGCCGGTCTTGCGCAGCACGTCCGCGAGATGCGCATGCCGGCGCGCGGTGCCGGGTTCGAGTGCGACGGCGGCCTGCGCGCTTTCCAGCGCTTCATGGACGCGCCGCGCCTGGCACAGCGCGATCGACAGGTTCTGGTGAATGTCCGCCGAATCCGGATCGAATTCGAGCGCATGGCGATACTGCACGATCGCGTCGTCGACGCGGTCCAGCCAGTAATACGCGTGGGCCAGGTTCACATAGCCTTCCGCGCGGCGCGGATCCAGCTCGATGGCCCGCTTGCCGGCCTCGACGGACTCCTCGATCCGGTTCTGGCTCTTCAGCGCCCGGCTCAGGTTGAGGTGTGCGTCGACGTCGCCGCCGGACAGTTCGACAACCCGTTCGAAATGCTCGATCGCTTCGTCGTTCCGGCCCGCTTCACGCAGCGCGCTGCCGAGACAGTTGTGGACCTGCGGGTCCAGCGGATCGAGTTCGACCGCCCGGCGCAGCGTCGCGATGGATTCGTCGAGGTCGCCGCGTGCGAGCAGCGCGGTGCCGAGATTGCCGTGCACGATCGCCCGGCCCGGGTTCAGCGCGACGGCCGCGCGGTAGCTGTCCACCGCCGCGTCGAACTTGCGCTGCGTCGTCAGCACGTTGCCGAGATTGTTGTACGCGTCCGCGTAGCGCGGGTCATGCTCGATCGCCTTGCCGTATGCCAGCACCGCCGCATCCGCCTGACCGAGGTCCTTCAGCGCGTTGCCCAG
>NZ_LOTA01000074.1:0-2316 GCF_001521935.1 Burkholderia sp. RF7-non_BP4
TGCTACGCATGGCTTCCAATCGTTGGGGAAACCGGTAACTCACGCCGTCAACACGGTATCGGCTCCACGCTTACGCTGCAACAACTGATCGTGACGGTCGAGCAGCATCGCCTGCAGGCCGATGCCGCCGAGGCAGTCGATCGGGACAGCGCGCAAGCTGGCCGCGCAGCAGTCGCAGGACTGGATGCGACCGACGCTGAGCCTGGCGATCGTGGCGTCGACGGTCGGATCGTGTTCCGGGTGATGGCCGGAGTGGCAGACGGCACACTGAAGGATCCGGCCATTGCAGCAACAGCGGGCAGCCTGCTGATGTACTTTGCGCGCGAGACCGCGCCAGTATTGGGATTCTGGTTCGGGACCACACGGGGTGCATCGCTACGGGCGATGGTGCCGATCGCGAGGCTAACAGCCAGACTCGAACGCATCAGGATCCCGCAAACCGTATGCCGGGCTTTGCCGCTTCTTGTCAGGACGACTCGGCACCTTGCGTGTCGAATCAATCAACTCAGGCCGGTCCCGTTTGTACGAGAATTCAGTCGTATCCTGCAAGTTCAGTACGGGACCTTCTGATGAAGCGAACCGGCCTCGCGCGACTTCAAAGTCGCCCACTCAGTATGTCCTGTTCGCTCACCTTGGGATAGGACAGAAACCAGTAGGCTGCTTTCGTGTTGCACCAGTCCTGAAATGCCATCGGAATGCTCTGCCCGACATACGACCACAAGCGCTCGGAACCAGGCGAAATCTTATGCCAAGACGCTCATCGCGAAACCGGCTCTGCCCAGCTTCCTCATTCAGCCAAGCATTAGCCCCAAACGCTTCTCCCAGTGTACGCTTTCGACTGCCTCCGCTCGTCATTGCGCCCTTCCTTCATCTAAGGAGCACACAACGACGTTAACATGAATGAATCCTAGTTAACAGAGAAAGGCAGAAAAATGTGGATAACAGCAAGCTTCAAAGAGCGCTTACGCGTCACCGCACGGATCACCGTTTCCTTGAACTCTTTACTGCGGCGGCGACGCCGCGTCGGCTGCACCGCTTCCGAAATCGCCTCATTCTCGTCCATAGCGTACACGTGTCCATTTAAAGAATTTGGTGGACACGATCGTGCCTTCATCACCCCGACGATTCAAGGTGACATTGCCGGGGCTTACGTTCCACTGGATGATCGTGCGATCGTCCATCGCGGCATCCTCGAGAGGCACGAGCCGCGTGAGTTCGCTGCGACTGATCACGAAGCCGCCCGAGTGCTGCGACGGATGACGTGGATAGCCGAGCATCTGCGCTGCGAACACGATCGTTTGATGCAGCACGGGTGATCGTTGCCCGTGCGTAACGGAAAATACCGACCCTCGGGCCGGCATTCTCGCGTTAGTTGGTGGCAACACGCCGCGATGCGCGCATTACTTCATCTGCACCGAACCGTTGACCGTCACCGACACGGTTGCCTTGCCGCCTTCGACCGCGATCGGCGCGCTCATCTTCGCGCTACCGATCGGTCCCGCAGCCATCTCCATCACGCGCGTGTATGGCTGTACGTTGCGGCCGCTGCCCACATTGACATCGCGGATCGTGTAGCTGCTGTAGCCGAACGCCTTCGCGGCTTCGTCCGCGCGGGCGCGGAACGACTTGATCGCTTCGGTCGTGAGCTTCTGCTCGGCCGTGCGCTGCGCTTCAGGCGACAGCGAGAACTCGACGTTCGCGACCTGCATCAGGTTCGACAGCTGGCCTGCAAGCTTCGACGCCGCAGCGATATCGCGCGATTCGAGCGCGACCTCGGTACGGCCGCGCCATGCGGAGATCTTCCCGTCGCGATCGGTGCTCGGATACACGGAGAATGCGCCCGTATGCGCGGAGAGGCCCGAGACGCTCTTCGCCTGCGACAGCGCGGCATCGGCGCGCTGATTCAGCGCGGCCGTGAGGCTGTCCGGATCCTTGGCCTGCTGTTCATAGAACAGCGTGATGTGGATGATGTCTTGCGGCATATCGGCGCTGGCCTGTGACGACAGCGACAGCACGCCCGCCGGTTCCGGAAAATGCGGGTTCGCAGTTTGCGCGTGCACGGCGGGCGACGCGAGCGTCAGCGCGACGGGAACGGCGAGGGCAAGCGACAGCGCGAGTGCGGATTTCTTGGTCATTGTTGGACTCCTTGTATGAGTGCGCGCACGCGGATCACGCGTGCGCGACGCGGGTGGACCGCGCGCCGAAGAAAATAACAGCCGGCCCGATCGGCCGACAGCGGTGGTGGATTCAACCGGTCGATGCAACAGCTTGATGGAATCGTTCAGCCGGTGTATCGAAGTTTAGTGTCTTGCGTGG
>NZ_LOTA01000075.1:0-4200 GCF_001521935.1 Burkholderia sp. RF7-non_BP4
ATGGAAGAGCGTGACGCTCATCTGTTCGCCGACATGAGCAAGCGCAAGCGCGCACTGCTCACCCTCGACTGGAACATCGTCGCGCCTGCGAACGCCAGCGCCGAAGAGAAGAAACAGGCCGCGCAGTTGGAGGAATGGTTCACCGATCTCGCGAATCTCGACGACGTGCTGTTCGATCAGATGGACGCGATCGGTCATGGATTCTCGGCGCAGGAAATCGAGTGGCACCAGGTCGAGAAGGTGTGGCTCCCGAAAACGCTCACCCACCGGCCGCAACGATGGTTTCGCACACCGCTGTATGACGGCAACGATCTGCGCCTGCGCGACAACTCGTCGGACGGTCAACCGCTCTGGCCGTTCGGCTGGCTCGTCCACAAGCATCGCGCGAAGAGCGGCTATCTGACCCGGGCGGGCCTGCATCGCGTGTTGGCGTGGCCGTACCTGTTCAAGACCTACGCGGTGTCGGACCTGGCCGAGTTCCTCGAAATCTACGGCCTGCCGCTGCGCGTTGGCAAGTATCCGCCGGGTTCGACGAAGGAAGAGAAAGCGACACTGCTGCGCGCAGTGGCCGAGATCGGCCACAACGCGGCCGGCATCATCCCGGAAGGAATGTTGATCGAATTCCAGGAAGCGGCCGACGGCACGAAAGACCCGTTCGAGGCCATGATCAACTGGTGCGAGAAGAGCGTGTCGAAGGCGATCCTCGGCGGTACGCTGACTTCGCAGGCTGACGGCAAGACGTCGACGAACGCGCTCGGCAAGACGCACAACGAAGTGCGGCGGGATCTGTTGACGTCGGACGCGCGCCAGGCGCAGCGTACCCTGACGAACCTCTGCTACATGCTGTCGGCGCTGAATTTCGGCGCGTCCGATCCGCGCCGCTGCCCGCGCTTCGAGTTCGATACGCGCGATGCCGAAGACTTGGCCCTGTACGCCGACGCACTGCCGAAGCTCGTCGGGGCCGGAATGAAGATCGGCCGCCAGTGGGCGCAGGACAAGCTCATGATTCCCGAGCCGAAGGACGGCGAGGACATCCTGTCGGTGCCGAAACCGCAGATGGCGCTGCCGCCCGAGGAACGACCGGACGAGCAGCCGCGCACCGCGAAGATGCGCTATCGCGCTGTGCTGCGCAACGCGGCCGGCGAGATTGTCTATCCCGACCAGGACGAGCTGGACCAGACCATCGCCGCGCTGCCGGCCGACGAGATCACGGACGCGTTGCGCGCGACGATCGGACCGGCGATTGCCGCGCTGCGCCGAGGCGCGACGCCGGACGAAGCAATCGAGATGCTGCTCGAAGCGCAACCGGCCATGGACGACACCGCGATGCAGGAGCTGCTCGCGCGCTGCATCTTCGTGGCCGACGTATGGGGGCGGCTGAATGGCGGTTGATCTGGGCTACGCGATCGGCCTCGAACCGGAGAAGGCGATCGCCTACTTCGAATCGAAGGGCTACAAGATCGGTTTCCGCTGGCAGGATGTCGCCGCCGAGGCGCATGCGAAGGCGTTCACGGTTGCAGGCGTGATGAAGGTCGACGTGCTCCAGGACATTCGCCAGGCGCTCGCGACCTCGTTAAAAAAGGGTACGACGTTCGACGAGTTTAAACGGCAGCTCTCGCCTGTCCTGGAAAAGAAAGGCTGGCTCGGCCAAGGCATGATCGTCGACCAGGACACCGGCGAGATCGAAGGCAAGCGTCTGACGCCCCGCCGTTTGCAGACGATCTTCCAGACCAACATGCAGTCGGCCTACATGGCCGGCCGCTACGCGACGCAGCTCGAGCAGGTCGACACGCACCCGTATTGGGAATACGTCGCGGTCCTGGACAGCCGGACGCGCCCCGCACACCGGGCGCTGGCCGGCGCGATCTACCGGTACGACGATCCGTTCTGGCAAACGTTCTACCCGCCGAATGGCTACCGGTGCCGGTGCCGTGTGCGCACCCGCACGCGAACCTACGTCGAGCAGAACGGTATCCCCGTGCGCAACAGCGACGGCGACCTGATCGAAGTCGAGATCGTCGATCGTTCGGGTACGAAGCAGCCGGAGCTCGCTTACAAAGACCCGGCCACCGGGCAGAAGCTGCTGCCGGACCCGGGCTTCAGCTCGAACCCGGGCGCGCAGTGGATGAAGCCATTCACGCCGCCGCCGTCCGACAGCTTGCCGCGTACCTTCCCGACCGGTGTCGAGCTACCGACGTTGCCGACGCCGACCCCGGTGCCGGCGTCGACGCTGCTTCCAACCGGTCTCGCTCCGGAACAGTATGCGCAGGCGTTCCTTCGGGAGTTCGGCCTGAAGGCGGGCCAGTCGAAGGTGTTCGAAGACGTCACGCGTTCGGCGGTCACCGTTTCGGAGGATCTGTTTCGGGCCGGCGACGGGAGCTGGAAGGCGGACAAGGATGGGCGCGGTGCGTATATGTCGCTGCTCGCCCGGGCGATCCAGGAACCCGACGAGATATGGCTGCGGTGGGAAGAGAGCCGCGCGCAGCCTGGCACGTGGCTGCTCAAGCGGCGCTACATCAAGTCCTGGTTGATCGATGGCCAGGACGGCGCGCAGTACGGTTTGAGCGTGTTCGAGCTGGGGCAGGACAACTGGACCGGGTCGACGGCCATGATGGCGAACATCGAGCGCGGCGAGGAAGCGCGCCGTCGCTATATAGAGAAGCAGCGTGACGGCTTTCTGGCGTACCGCAAATAGAAAGGCCCGCGACGCCGACTCGTCGCGGGCCACCGTGCAGTTCCTTTGGTCGCGTCAGTCGGGAGCTTGTGCGACTGCAATCGGTATAGATGGAGTATAGCCCATGATCATCGAAATCGAGATCGACGACTCCCGGTACGCGGCGACCATGGAGCGCGTGCGGGCGCTGATGCAGGACGCGTCGCCCGTGACGGCGCTGATTTCCGGGCTGATGGCCGACGCGGTCGAAGAGAACTTCGCGCAACAAGGCCGGCCGAAATGGCTCGGCCTGAGTCCGAAGACGCTCAAGCGCCGTCGCGAAGAGGCTGGCACCGGCAAAATCCTGCAACGCTCGGGCCGACTCGCATCCAGCATCACGCCAGCACATGACGCGACCACGGCCCGTGTCGGCACTAACGTTGTATACGCGGCGATTCACCAGTTCGGCGGCACCATCCAACGTCATCCCATGTCCGGCTACGTTAGATTGCGCAAGGATCGCAATGGCATGATCATGCGCCAGGCGGACCATCCGCACCTGGCCGTATTCGCGAAGAACAGCCACAAGCGGGTCAAGATCGTGAAGTGGACCCGCAGCCAGGGCTGGACGATCAAGATTCCGGCGCGGCCGTTCTTTGCGCTGACCGAGTCCGACAATATCGGGATCGAGTCAGAGGTCACCGCCTACCTGCGCCGCCTGTTCGATCAGTAATCCGCTCGCCCGATTTGAGCGGTTTTCAGGGGCCGGATAGGCGCAGATAGCCAGATGGGGGCGTGAGGGCCGTTAAACCCCCGTTAAAATCGGTCCTAGCGGCATTCACGTCCCACCACTCCCCCCGCACGAGTCAACCGGTGTGTTCCCAGTGACACCGGTCCCGTTATTTTTCCCCCGGCCGGTCGCCAACATGGCGGCATGGCTATCTTCTTCATCGCGGCGCTTTCCGCGCAAATCCAGTCGACCGGCACGGCACTCAAGCTGCTGCCGGCGGGCGACTTCCGTGCACGTGACGGCCGACCGACCGAATGCGCCGCGTGGCGGCTCGACGCGGCCGGCGCGGAACGTCTGATCGCGGCGGCAAACGCCCGGCAGACCCGCTATGTGATCGATTACGAGCACCAGACGCTCAATTCGGCGAAGAACGGCCAACCCGCGCCGGCCGCCGCTTGGTTCAAGACGCTGGAATGGCGCGAAGGCGACGGCCTGTACGCGACCGACGTCCAATGGACCGCCCGCGCGTCCGCGATGATCGACGCGGACGAATACGCCTACATCTCTCCTGTGTTCGCCTTCGATAAGGCGGGCAACGTGATCGCGCTCTTCAACGCGGCACTGACCAACGACCCCGCGCTCGACTGTCTCGACGAGGTGCAGCTCACCGCTGCGTGCTCGGCAATGTCCGGCGCGATCGATCCTGCCGCGCACGCGGCGCTTTCCACTGTCCCACCTACCGAGGCTCCCAATATGGAAGAACTCCTGGAACAACTGCGCTGGCTGCTGAACATGCCGGTCGGCGCAACCGCTGACG